>DASRHD010000319.1:0-7023 GCA_035650695.1 Opitutaceae bacterium | reverse complement strand
TCGATCGCGAGCATGATGTCGTAGCCTTGCGACCGCACTTCGCGCTTGTCGTCCACCCGCTGCGGCCGGGCGAGCGCGGCGATAATCAGGACGAGGCCGGCGCCGGCGAGAATGGCGGGCCAGCGCGAGGCGGGTGCGAGCGAAGGGCGGTGCCAGGCGGCGGCAAACGGCACGAACAGAACCGGCACGCGCCGGCGCTGCCGCAACCAGATCGCCGCGGGAATGGCCAGCATCGCCAAAAACCAAAGAGGATTGTGGAGAACGAAATTGCCCATGTTCAGCTGCGCATGCGCGCGTGGAAAAATTTCACCAGGGCGTCGAGCCGGTCCTCCTCGGTGGTGACGGTGAGGCGGCTGCGCGCGTCGGGAAAGAGCGCGGACCAGGCGGCTTCGCGGCTGGCGCGCCACTCCGCGTGGGCCGCCCGCTGCGCCGCCGATCCATCGAGCATGACCAGGCGTGCCGCCAGCGGATCATAGGCGGCAAAGGCTTCGCCCGCCGGCAGGGCGCGCTCCCACGGATCGTCCACCCGGAATCCCATGGTCTGGTAGCGACGTCGCAAAATCGACCAGCCTTCCGGCGCGGGGCGCGCGGGAAAATCGCTGAGCCAGACCAAAATGGTGTGTTTGGGCGTGGCGCGGGAAAGCAGGCGCCAGGGAATTTCCAATTGTGGATCGCGATTTTCAGATTGGCGGGACGCCGCGGCCGGACGGTTTCCCGCTCCGCGATCCGTTCTCCGCGCTGCCGAGTCAATCGGCGGGGGCGGCTGGCTGAGCAGGCTGGCGGCGGCGTGGAGAATGCGGCCGCGTCCGCGCACCGGCTCGCGAAACATATATCCGTCCGGCCCGGCGTGGACGAAGCCGACCCGGTCGCGGTTGACCGCGCCGAGCAGCATGACCAGGCCGGCGAGCTCGAGCAGCGCCTCGCGTTTGGAAAGCGCGCCGGAGCCGAACTGCAGGCTGACCGAATCTTCAAAGACAATGAACAGGGTGACTTCGCGCTCCTCGACGAATTTTTTCCGGTAGGGCTCGCCCAGCCGGGCGGTGACGTTCCAGTCGAGATCGCGCACGTCGTCACCGAATTCGTACTTCACCACCTGGTCGAACTCCATGCCGCGGCCGCGGAAGGCGGAGCGGTATTCGCCGCTCAGCACGGTTTCGACGGCATGACGCACCCGCCATTCCAGCCGGCGCAGCAGGGCGAGCGGCGCCTCGATGTTTGGCGGGGAAGCGGACGCGTTGAAAGGTGGGGGGATTGCGGTCACAGCGGCAAGGTAGGGCGAACCATCCTCGGTGAGCCGCGACTCGGCGTGGCGCCTCGCCCTACCGGAAAAATCATTTCAAAGGCACGGGCGTTTTCTCCAAAATTTGCGCGACGATCTTGTCCGGCGTCACCTCGGCGGCCTCGGCTTCGTAGGTCAGGCCCATGCGGTGGCGGAGCACCTCGGGGGCGAGTTCCTGCACCAGGGAGGGGCTGACAAAATCCTGGCCGCGCAGCCAGGCGAGGGCCCGGCCGGCCTGGTAGAAGGCGAGCGAGGCGCGCGGCGAGGCGCCGAAATTAAGCTGACGCAGGCCGGCGCCATTGCCGCCAGGCTCGGCCAGCACGCGAGTGGCGCGGACGACCGAAAGAATGTAGCCCTGCACGGCAGGCGCGACGTGAATCTTGTCCACCTCGGCCCGGAGCGCGAGCAGCTCTTCGCCGCTCGAGACGGCGGTGAGTTCCGGCTGGCGCGTCACCTGGCCCCAGCGGGCGAGCATGTTGCCCTCCTCCTCGGCGCTCGGATAATTGACCAGCAGTTTGAACAGAAAGCGGTCGGTCTGTGCCTCCGGCAGCGGATAGGTGCCCTCCTGGTCGATCGGGTTTTGCGTGGCCATGACGAAAAACGGCCGCGGCAGGACGTGGGTCTGGCCGCCGATCGTGACCTGTCGCTCCTGCATGGCCTCAAGCAGGGCGCTTTGCACCTTGGCCGGGGCGCGGTTGATTTCGTCGGCGAGGACTAAATTGGAAAAAATCGGACCGCGGTGGGGGGTGAAGGTGCCTTCCTTGGGCGAAAAAATCATCGTCCCGACGACGTCGCTTGGCAGCAGGTCGGGAGTGAACTGAATGCGGTCGAATTGCACGCCGAGCGCGGCGCCGAGCGACTTGACGAGCAGCGTCTTGGCCAGGCCGGGCATGCCCTCGAGAAGGACATGGCCATTGGCCAGCAGGGCGACGAGCAGGCGCTCGACGACCGCATCCTGGCCGATGACGGCCTTGCTGATTTCTTCGCGGAGTTTTTGGGACCAGGCGGATCCGGTGGGCATAAAGCAAATGAAATGAGACAACGGGCGTGGTGCGAGGGAAACTTTTCGCAAGGTTTGACTGGAACAACCTCGCAAGGTTTCACTCAGATCCACCCCAATGGCAGACGGCTTCGACCAACTTGACGAAAATTTGCGCCGGCGGCTCGCTGCCCTCGGTTTGCGCGCGGGTGACGTGGAGGAGAAGTTTATCCGCGGGAGCGGGCCGGGTGGTCAAAAAATCAATAAAACCTCCTCCACCGTCTGGCTGCGGCACGGGCCGACCGGCCTGGAGGTGCGGATGCAGCGCGAACGTTCGCAGGTCGCGAACCGCGCGCTTGCCTGGGCCGAGCTTTGCGCCCGGCTGGAAGCGCGCCGCCGCGCCGCCGCCGCCGCGGTCCGGCAGCAGCGGGAATTGCAGCGTCGCCGCACCCGCCAGAAAAATCGGGGTCAAAAGGCGGCCATGATTGAAATCAAACGCCATCGCGCCCGTCACAAGGCGACGCGAAACCGGGTGAGAATGGACGAATGAAATCTGAGATCAGAGATCAGAAATCAGAAGTCAGAGGTCAGAGATGGCCCCGCCAAGTGGCTTCTGCCCTCTGTCTTCTGATCGCCGGCTCCTGTCTCTTGCTCGCTGGTTGCGCCACCGCGCCCAAGTCGGTTCCACTCCGGCCGCCCGCGCTCACGCCGGCCCCGGCGCCGCCGGCCGCTCCGCCGGAGACGAAGCCGGCGCCACCGCCCCCCTCGCCCGCGCCGGCCCCCCAACCGCCGCCCGCTCCGCCGAGCACGCCGCCTTCCCCCCAAGCAGCCGCACCGGAGCCGACGGTGGAAAAGGACGAACTTGTCGTCGCCATCGACTCGCAGCCGTCCGGCGCAACCGTGGTCGTGAACAACATTCCCATCGGCAAGGCACCGCTGCGGCTGAAGGTAAAGGCCACGCCGCAGGGATTTTTCCGCGATTACCTCACGGTGAAGGCGCGGTTCCTGGCGGCGAACGCCTCGGAAACCTCCCAGACGGTAGAGGAGGATTGCACCCCGCTGCAAAAAATTCCCTCTGGCATCCTCTTCACCCCGCGGGGCACGCAACGGCAGGAACAACAATAGGCGAAACGAACCGTCCGGCCGGGCCGCCGCCTACCGCCGGCCGCGATAGACTCCAAAGGTGCGAAATGAGAAATTCATTTTGTAACGCATTATGTTACAAGCGCGGTTGAGCGAAGGCGGTTCCTCTCGACCGAAAATGCTCTAGCTACGACGGACGACGTCGCGCGGGGCGGTCTCGACCGATCCCGGGCCGGGCAGGTCCTTGGTGCCTTTCGCGCCGAGTTCGGCGAAGCGTCGCGCGCCCGGCAACAGCGCCTGCTCGAACGAGCCGACGGCGGAATTGTAGCCTTTGACCGCGGTTTCCAGACCGCGGCCGACCTTGTCGAGATGCTCGGCAAAGGTCGCGGCGCGATCGTAGAGATCGCGGCCGAGGCGGCTGATTTCCTCGGCATTTTTCGAGACCGCCTCCTGGCGCCAGCCGTAGGCTGCGGCCTTGAGCAGCGCAATCAGGGTCGTGGGTGTGGCCAAAAGCACGCGCCGGGCGATGGCGCGTTCCATCAGCGAGCTGTCGGCCTGGAGCGCGGCGGTAAGGAAATGGTCGCCGGGAAGGAATAGCACCACGAACTCAGGCGCGGGCTGGAACTGCTCCCAGTAATTTTTTGCACCAAGGGCGTCGATGTGGCCGCGGACTTTCGCCGCGTGCTCGGCGGATTTCTCCGCCCGGACATTTTCATCGGTGACCTCGAGCGCGGCGCGGTAAGACTCCAGCGGCGCCTTGGCGTCGACCACGATGCGCTGGCCGCCGGGCAGGCGGACGACGAGATCGGCGCGCAGCGCGCCCGCGGTCTGCTGCTCGACAAAATCGCAGTACGGCAGCATGTCGGCCATCTCCACCACGCGGCGGAGCTGCAGCTCGCCCCAACTGCCGGCATAGCTGGTCGAGCGCAGAGCGGTGGAGAGCTTGCCGGCCTCGGCCTGGAGCCGGAGCTGGGCGGTCTGCAGCGACTCGAGCTGCTGGCCGAGCTGGCCGTAGGCGCTGGCGCGCGCCTTCTCAATCTCGGAAATTTTCGTATCCACCTTCTCGAGTGAATCGCGCAGCGGCTTGACCAGCGAATTGATCGCCTCCTGGCGTCTTTCCAGGTCACCCTTGGCGCCTTCCTGAAATTTTTCCAGCGTCGTTTGGGCCAGTGCGAGGAAGGACTCGTTGCTGCTCTTCAGGGCTTCGGAGGAGAGCGCCTTGAAGGTGTCGGCAAACTTGATCTCGGCTTTTTGCAGCGCCTCACGCTCGGCGCTCAGCGCTGTCTCGAGACGGGTCGCCTGGGTCTTCACCGTGTCGCATTCGGCGCGGAGGGCGGCAAGATCGAGCTGGGCTTTCCTCAACTGCTCGTCGGCGGCGCGGGCCCGCTCCGCCAGGGTGGCGGATTTCCGGCCGAGCCAGAGCCAGACAATCAGTCCGCCCAGGACCGCGGCGACGAATGCGACAAGGGTCGTCATGGCGCAAGCGTGTCGAAAGTCGCGCCGCGGCTCAAGCTCGGGCCGCGGTTCTTTTTAACGCAGAGGACGCAGAGGCATGGAAGAGGGCGCGGAGTTTTTCTCCATGTCCGTTTTTTCCTCTGTGGCCTCTGCGTTTTATCTGAAACTCAGCCATCGTGCCGGGTGAAGAGGTCGGCAATGATGTCCTCGATCGGCACGTCCTCAATCGTGATGTCGGCCACCGGTCCGGCGGCGAGGATGCGCTGCGACACGGCCACGACCTGGTCGCCCGGAACGTGGAGCGTGATTTCGCCGTCGTCCGCCGTCGACGACTTGCCATTGGCGAGGTCGGCCAGCGCGGGGAATTTCCCGTCGGTCGGCCGGAACTTGATGATTTTTTTCCGCCCGCCGGCGGCTTCAAGGCGATCGAGGCCGCCGTCGTGGATTTTTTTCCCTTTGTGGATGACAATGACGCGTTCGCAGAGCTCCTTGATGTCGGCCATGTAGTGGCTGGTGAGGAGGATGGTCACGCGATTCTTGCGGTTGTAATCGCGGAGGAACGCGCGCACGGCCTTTTGCGAGACGACGTCGAGGCCGATGGTCGGCTCGTCGAGGAAGAGCACGCGCGGCCGGTGGAGCAGGGCGGCGATCAGCTCCATCTTCATGCGCTCGCCGAGCGAAAGTTCGCGTACCATGACATTGAGCTTGGGCCGCACGGCGAGGAGATCGACGAGTTCATCGAGCGTCTTCTGGTAGGCCGCGGCCTCCAGGCCGTAGATGTGGCGCAAGAGGAGGAAGGACTCGATGGCGGGGAGGTCCCACCAGAGCTGGTTTTTCTGGCCGAGGACGAGGGCGAAGATGCGGCGGTAGGCGTTTTCGCGCTTCGAGGGATTGAAGCCGGCGACGCGCGCGGTGCCCGAAGTCGGATAGATCAGGCCGGAGAGCATTTTCAGCGTGGTGGTCTTGCCCGCGCCGTTGGGTCCGAGGAAGCCGACGAACTCACCCTCGGCGATGTCGAACGAGATGTCGTCGGCCGCGCGCGTCTCCTCGAACTCGCGATGAAAAAGTCCGCGCACGCCGCCCCAGAAGCCGGGGCGCTTTTTGTAGGTGCGGAAAACGCGTGTGAGATGGCGGACTTCGATCATCGAAGAGGGAGAGAAGGATTCAGGATGCAGGATTCAAATCCAGAGGGCAGGACGGCTTCAGTTTCCGTTTGGAAATGCCGAATGAAGCGCAAAGCCGCCAAGACGCAAAGGAAACGTGCGGACGTCGTGAGGCTGAATTCCAAGATTGCGGTCAGGGCTGCTATGGACAAAAGCTCCATTCGAGATTAACCGATGGACTTAATTTTCCTGCGGATTCTAGGCCTGATTACAATAGTACGGCTTCATCCCTTTTGGAGTCCATATTTCTGACGCACTTTCGGGCTTTTTGGTGTGGTAGTAGCGATTGCGTGTTGGGTAGGGATATCGGCTCTTTTGGTATCAGAATCTTCATCTGCTGATTACGCAGAGTACTGTTTAGTCTATGGGACAGGTTTTATTTTTCTGCCCATGCTCGCCTTACCAATTTGTTCATGCATCCGGCTATATTTTATTCTTTTTTCGACGCGTTGGAGATCGGTGGTCGATTGGGCACTTACGCATATCAGCGGGATTATATGCATCGCGATCGGATGTTATTGGCATTCTGATTACGCCATTTATTTTCTCGCGGCTGGTGCAATGATTTTGTGCACATTTCCTGTTTTCACCTTTGAACGGATCTTCGGCAAAATCCTTCCACAGAAATCCTAACCAAAAACAAAAAGCCGGAGGCGGGTGCCTCCGGCTTAAGTTAAGTTGAATCGGGCTGAACGGATCAGCTCGTGGCGGCGGGCTGGGCGTCGGCGGCCGGTTGTTGCGGCTGCGATTCCATTTCCTTCATCGCGGCCTTGCGCGAGAGGCGGACCTTGCCGGTCTTCTCGTCGATACCGATGCACTTGACCCAGATCATGTCGCCCATCTTGACCACGTCCTCGGTGCGGCGCACGCGGAAGTCGGCGAGTTCGCTGATGTGGACGAGGCCTTCCTTGCCTGGCATGCATTCGACGAAAGCGCCGAAGTCCTTGGTGCCGGTGACGCGGCCGTTGTAGAGCTTGCCGACCTCGATCTGGGCGCCGCCGCCGCAGAGGGAGTCGATTTCCTGCACGGCACGGTTCATCGCGTCGGCGTTGTTGGAATAGATG
>DASRHD010000318.1:0-7214 GCA_035650695.1 Opitutaceae bacterium | reverse complement strand
ATCCAACGGTTCCTTTCGCAGCCGTTCCACGTGGCCGAGGTCTTCACCGGCTCGCCTGGAAAATACGTCTCGGTCAAGGAAACCATTCGCGGTTTCAAGATGATCCTCGACGGCCAGCTCGATGACGCCGCCGAAGGCGACTTCTATATGAAGGGCGGCATCGACGAAGTCATGGCCGCCGCAAAGAAATAACCGAATTTTGAACCACGGAGACACAAAGAACATGAAAATGGAATCCGGGATTGAATCTTCCGGTGTCCTCTGTGCCTAAAATAAATTCCCATCCATGCCTTTGACCCTCGAAATCGTCACGCCTGAGGCCCAGGTTTATTCCGACACCATCGACAGCGTCGTCATTCCGACCGTCGAAGGCGAAGTCGGCATCCTCCCGGGCCACGTCCCCTTGCTCACGCAGGTGGGATACGGCGAGCTGCGCGTGGCGAAGGGAAACACGACCCAGCTGCTGGTGGTGGGCGGAGGCTTTGCCCAGGTCGTGGCGGACAAGGTTTCAATTCTCGCTGAATCTGCCATCACCGAGGAAAAAATCGACGAACGGGCGGTGGAAGCGGCCATCAAACGGGCGGAAGACGCCCTCCGGGGCGCAGAGCAACTTGAGCCGGCTGACGTGGAGCGGTACGAAGGATTGGTCCGTTTCTCCGTGGCGCAGCTGGACATAAAGCGGCGTCGGCGGTAGTCTGGCTCGGCGGCAACCATATTCGATTCGGCTGCCAGCCAGCGACTTATAAATCGCCTGACACCGAGGCCATAAGCGGAGCGTCTAGAGCCATAAATTGCGCATAATAAGCCAAATTATGCGCAATGGTTGACATTGAAACCTAGTCTCAGTTGTGTAGTGCTGTTCTCATGCCTCCTGCCGCCAAACCCGCCGCTTCGCAACGCATGCGCCTGACCGACTTGCCGGTCGGGGCCGCCGGCCGCGTCTGTGAACTGGCCGGCCAGCCGGAGCTCTGCCAGCGCCTGCGGGAGATCGGCTTCTGCGAGTCCGCCGTGATCGAGAAGGTCTCCGGAGAAAAAACGCTTATCTGCCAGCTTTGCCAGACGCGCATCGCGCTCAGTGACCGGGCCGCGCGCCACATCGTGGTCGAACTCATCCGCGGCGGAATTTAAGCCGCTCGCTACGGATCATGGCTGCGCCGGTCAAACTTTCCGAGCTGCCGGTGGGTTCGCGCGCCGTGGTGCGCGAGTTTCCCAAGGGCGGCGCGGCGTTTCTGCGCTTGCGGGAGATGGGCCTGCTCGCCGGCACGCCTTTCGTCCTGGTGCGCGCCGCGCCCCTCGGCGACCCATTGGAAATTCAGGTGCGGGGCTATCATCTCACCCTGCGCAAAAGCGAAGCGGCGGAGATCGTCGTCGAGCCGGCACCCTGAGGGAAGTTTTCATGTCCGACGACCCGATCACTTCCGCCGCTTCGACTCATTCCGACCGGACCATTTCGGTCGGCGGCGGCTCGCTGGACGTGCGGACTTCGTCGGAGATCGGCGGTGCGGAGGTGCCTTCACGGTCCGTCCCGGCGCGCCCGCCGGTTTACGCCTTGGTCGGCAATCCCAATTGCGGAAAGAGCACGCTCTTCAACGCCCTCACCGGCCTGAAACAAAAGGTCGGCAATTATCCTGGCGTCACCGTCGAGCGCAAGATCGGCACGGCTTATTCCCAGCATGGCCAGCCCATCCAAATCATCGATCTGCCCGGCGCCTATTCGCTGGCGGCGCGCTCGCCGGACGAAGCCGTGACGCGTGACGTGCTTCTCGGCCGCCGCGCCGATACCCCGCAGCCCGACCGGATCATTTGCATCGTCGATGCGACGAATCTGGAGCGAAACCTCTATCTCGTTCATCAGGTTCTCGATCTCGGCAAACCGGTCGTGGTCGTGCTCAATATGATGGACTTGGTGGTGCAGGCGGGGCTGCAAATCCGGCTCACCCGTCTGCAGCACGCTCTCGGCATTCCGGTAATTCCCTGCGAAGCGGTCAACGGCAAGGGTCTGATCGAACTGAAGCTCGCGCTCAGCCGCCAGGAGCTGCCGCTCGCCCGCCATGCCTGGGATGTGCCCGCCCCGATCGCGCCCGCCGTGGCGGAACTCCAGGCCTCGCTCCACCAGAATGACGGGCGCCCTCCGCTGGTCGCCCGGGCCGAGGCGCTCTTGCTTTTGACCGACCAGGATGCGGTGCGCGTCGCCGGCTCGGCGCCGCTCAGCGCGCGGACCACGGAAATTTTGCAAGCATGGAAAAAGCGCTGGGAAGGCGAAGGCGTGGACTGGGCCGGCACGCTGGTCAACTCCCGCTATGAGGTCATCGGCCGGCTCTGTGCCGAGGCGGTCCAGCCGGCGGCCGCCATCGGTCCGAGCCCGAGCGACCGGATCGACGCGGTCGTGACCCATCCGGTCTGGGGATGGGTTGTGCTCGGCGTCACCATGGCGGCGCTCTTCCTCAGCATTTTCACCCTGGCGCAATATCCGATGGACTGGATCGACGGGCGGGTTACGGCGCTGGCCGACTGGCTGCGCGACGCCATGCCGCCCGGCGACCTGCGCGCCTTGCTGACCGACGGGGTGATTTCCGGCGCCGGCCGGGTGGTGGAATTCCTGCCGCAGATCCTCATCCTTTATTTTTTCATCGGTCTGCTCGAGGACACCGGCTACATGGCGCGCGCCGCTTTCATCATGGACCGGGTGATGAGTCGGGTCGGTCTCAATGGAAAAAGTTTCATTCCGCTGCTCAGTTCCTACGCCTGCGCCATTCCCGGCATCATGGCCACGCGCACGATCGAGGACCGCAAGGACCGGCTCATCACCATCCTGGTTGCGCCGCTGATGAGCTGCTCCGCCCGCCTGCCGGTTTACCTGCTAATGATCGCGGCGCTTTTCCCCACCGGCAGCGTGCCGGTGCTGACCAAGGTCGGCCTGATGATGGGCATGTATCTGCTCGGCACTTCCGCGGCGTTTGGTTTCGCCTGGCTGTTCAAGCGCACGCTGCTCAAGGGCGAGACGCCGGTCATGATCATGGAACTCCCGCCCTACCGCTGGCCGTCGCTGCGGTCGCTGGCCCTCCGCATGCTCGAGCGCGCCGGACTTTTTCTGCGCCGCGCCGGCACCATCATCCTCGGCATCTCCGTGGTGCTCTGGTTTCTCACCGCCTATCCCAAGGCGCCCGCCGGCACGCCGCCGGAGCAGCAGATCGCGCACAGCTTCGCCGGCGATGTCGGCCGCGCGCTTGAGCCGGTGCTGCGCCCGCTTGGCTTCGACTGGCGCATCGGCATCGCCATCGTCAGTTCCTTTGTCGCCCGGGAGGTTTTTGTCAGCGCCACCGGCGTGGTTTTCGGCGTGCAAACCGACAGCAGCGGCAACCTCCTCCCGTTGCGCGCCGCGCTGCAGCGGGCGGTCTGGCCGGACGGGCACGCGCTTTTCACCCCGCTGGTTTGCCTCAATCTCATGATTTATTACGTTCTCGCCATGCAATGCCTCAGCACCACGGCGGTGGTGCGCCGCGAGACCAACTCGTGGCGCTGGACGCTCTTTCAGCAGTTTTATCTCAGCGCCACTGCCTGGCTCGTGGCCTGCGCGGTTTACCAGATCGGTCGCGCGCTCGGATTCTGATTCGCCATGTCCGCCCACCTCCAAACGCTCGTTGCCCTCGCCATCGTCGCCCTCGCCTTGGCGCTGCTCGTCCGCGGCGCGCTGCGGAAGAAAAAAGGCCACGGGCATGGCTGCGGCTGCCCGACGGACGAATTCAAGGCCCGGCTCAAACGGTAGAAGAATTACAGCACCTGCCGTCCGAGGGTGCCTTGCAGGCCGGCGCGGTAGGCGGAAGAGCGGACGCGCGCGAGCTCGGACCGCGCATGGGCGAGGCGATCCTTGAGCCCGAGGTTTTTGATGACGTCGGTGTAGAAAGGCTGGTCGAGGAAGCGATCGAGCGTTTTCACATGCCTTTCCCACAGGGCGACGTCCACCTGCTGCTTGGCATCGAGCCGGGCGGCGTACCAGTCGCTGCCCATCAGATGTTCGCGGGTGAAAAGCGCGCGGATGGCCGGAGCGTCGAGCCCCTGGTTCTGGTAATGGCCGTGCACCATGATGTGGAGCAGGGCGCGGAGCGGCGGACAGGCGAGTTCCACACTGCCGTCATTGAAATAGCTTTCGGCCACGCGCCGGTGGGTGGCGACGATGTTGTCCACGCCATCGGCGAACACGTCCATGTCCTGCGACTCGGGCCGGAGCATCTCGTCGGTGAATACGGCATGCGGATTGGTGAAGACGCGGCCGGCATAGATGCGCATAAAGCGCGTGGTGATGCGGTAGCCGAGGCGGCTGGCGAGGACCTTTTTGCCGGCGTGCTCGAAATCGGTGCAGCGCTCGAGGCACCCGTCGGCGATGAGGTTGGCGGCGCTGCGCTCGGGATTGAGCATGCGTGAAAAAATCTCGGGTACGAGCAGGCTGATGTCGTGGTCGACGCGGACTTTCGGGCCGATGTAGCCTGCGCAGGTGATGAAGACGTCGTGGCCGGTGAGGATGCAGGAGACGAGGGCGGCGTTGAGATCGATGATGGGCGGGAGGGCGTTGAACGGTCCCTTGGTCAGCGCGCCCTCCGAGCCGGCGCCGGTGGTGGAGGGCGATTTGCCCGTCATCGAGCTGATCAATTCCATGAACAGCTCGGGCAACTCGAGATAGTGAATGGGATTGAAGACGCAGAGCGGGCGGATGCCGGGCTCGGGAGGGTTGTTGCGGCGGCCGGGGACGACGATCCGGACCGGACGGAGGAGCGGCGCGCCGGGCGCAAGCTTGCGGCGCAGACGCTGGGAGAGTTCAGCCAGCGCCGTCTCGCGCGGATAGGCGACGTCGGGCCGGAGCTGGAGGTAGCGGGGATTTTTCGAAGGCTTGCCGTCCACCAGCCGCGGATGCGCGGAGGAGACAAAATACCGCGGCGAGGCGTCGCCAGCCGCGGCGGCTTCCTGGATGAGGCGCTGCATCGGCTCGGTGAAGGCGGAAAAGCCGACCGCATCGTCGATCAGCGCGCGGGCGTCGGCGGCCGTGAGCGGCTCATAGTTGGAGATGAAATTTCCGGGGCTGGCGATTTCGGTTTCGGCCTGCCGGTCATAGCCGCGGTGAATGGCCTCATCGGGGCGTTGAAAGAGGCGGGCCTCGCAGTTTTGGACGAATTTTTCCGAGGGGCCGCCGCTTGCGCCCGGCGCCACAACCGAGGCGGAGATGTCGTCCTCCATCTGCACCTTGGCGGCGGGATGGAAGTCCTGCCGCAGGCTGAAGACGCGCCATGAATTATCGGCATCGAAGCCGACGCGGAGGGTGTTGACCACGAGCTTGCGGCCATGGAGCTTGAGTTCGTTGCCCGGCCGGCCGTTGATCAGGTCGACGGAGAAATGAGCGCGCCAGTCGTCGCCCCACTCAGGCTTGTGGAAACATTTGACGACAAAAACGAGCTCCTTGATGTGCGACGGGATGGCATTGAGCCAGGTGTTGTAGGCGTCGGTGTATTCGCGGCGCGAGGGCGTGAGGAGTTTGATCACGCTGCCGAGTGACCGTTCGGGGCTGAGGACGGGCCGGTGATCGCTGGCGCGGCGCGTCGGATCCTTGAATCGATTGCTGAAATCACGGCCAAGGATCGCGGCCACCGCCTCGAAATCGCGGTCAAAGTCAGCGACAAAAACGTGGCCGGGCAGGATCGCATCGGAGACGGCCTTGGAAATTTCCGACTTGCCGCCGCCGGAGACGGTGCAGGGCTTGTGGCAGAAAAGGCCGTCGGCCACGGTGCCGACCAGCCGCCATTGTCCGCGCTCGCCGCGCACCGGTTCCATGTGCACCCGATAACCGCTCGGCCGCACGTAGGTTTTGTGGGCGAGCAACCGCAGGCGATGCCGGGTGCCATCAGCGCCGGTCCAGGCAGCAGTCTGCGTGCGCAGATCAAAAACGCTTTCTTCCGGCACCAGCACGACATCGGGCAGGTCGCGATCGAGGGCGTGGCCCTCCGGCTGCAGGACGAAGCGGTCGCCGTGGCGGGCCACCACATCGGCCAGGGAATAATCCTTCGGCTCGGCGTAGGCGCCGAAATCGTCGCTCAGGTCGTAACTGGGAAACACCAGCGCGCCGCCGGCATGCTCTTCCTCGGCCGAGCCGTAGAGGTTGGCGGCGAAGCTGATTTGGGTCTTCACCTCCTTCTTGCAGTAACCGTAATAATTATCGGCGATGATGGTGACCATCACGCCGCGAGCGTCGCGGGCGCAGAGCTTGAAGGCCGAGCCGTTGTTGTAGAGCTCGTCCTCGCTTTTCCAGCACATGCCGTCGCGGCGCTGGCGCGGGGTGGCGAGATGCCACGCGGGCAGGCCGGCGATGTGCTTGGGCACGGTGGTGAGGTGGGGCGCGAGGATGACGCAGCCGGTATGGCCGGTCCAGCCGTCGAGATCGAGGGCGGCATCGTTTTCCGGCAGGAAGGGATCGCCGGCGTTGCCAAAGATATTTTCGACAAAATCGAGATTGGAGACGAGGGAACCGGGGGCAAAAAAACGGATTTCCATGCGCTTTTCGCCGGTGAAGCCGGGCACGGCGGGCACGACGAGCGGCCGCAGCAGCAGCGAGACCATGGTCTCGGCCGGCTGCGCGCACTCGGCGGTGTACGGCAGGCGGAGCAGCTCGTGCGGCGGGCGCAGGGCGAAATCGAGCATGCGGGCGAAGACGGCCTTGGGCACGGCCTGCTTGTCGTCGGGCACGGGCAGGCCGCCCTCGGCGATGTGAAAAACGCCCTGGGTGGTGCGCCGGTCGTTGGCCGGGTTGTGCAGCACGCCGTTGCGCAGCCGGTAGCTTTTGAGCAGGGAGGAAGCGAAGGCGTCACCTCCGGCGGGGAGGGAGAGCGCGCGGGCCAGACCGGGCTGGTCGAGCACGAAGGTGCGCGCCAGCAGTTGAGGAGCCGGGCCGACGTCGGCGAGATAACTTTCGAGAAAACGCTGGATGCGATCGTCCGCTGGGCTGAGCCGGTCGGACAGCCGGCGGGTGATCTCGCGCTGGCGGGCAAAAATCGGCGCCGCGAGGTCAACCCAGGCCCCGCCCCGGCCGCTCTCCACCGGCTGGCAGCCCAGCAGCGAAAGACGAAGGTTGATGGCATTGCCAAGAGTTTCGCGCGAGGCGGGTGCGTCCGTCGTCATAGTGAAGCAGCGTCGCACCATAGCGGCGCCCATCGCCAAGTAAAGAACAGGCG
>DASRHD010000317.1:0-14607 GCA_035650695.1 Opitutaceae bacterium | reverse complement strand
TCGGCCTGGGCCAGCGCGGGCGCGTCATTGGTGCCGTCGCCGATCATGGCGATGAGCTTGCCGCCCTCCTGTTCCTGGCGGATGCGGGCAAGCTTGTCCTCGGGCTTGGCCTGGGCGATGAAATCGTCCACCCCGGCCTCGGCGGCGATGGCTGCGGCGGTAAGCGGATTGTCACCGGTAATCATGACGGTTTTCACGCCCATTTTTCGCAACTGCGCGAAGCGCTCCTTGATCCCGCCCTTGATGATGTCCTTGAGCTGGATGACGCCGAGCATGCGCGGACCGTCAGCCACCACCAGGGGCGTGCCGCCGGAACGGGAAATTTCATCGACCCTGTCCATGACGGCCTGGTCATTGTGGCCGCCCTGCTCCACGATCCATTGCCTGACCGATTCGGCGGCGCCCTTGCGGATGCGGCGGTGAACGGTGCCGTCGCCGTTGCCGAAATCCACGCCGCTCATGCGCGTCTGCGCGGTGAAAGGCACCGGCTTGGCATGCGGTTCCGCGACTTCGCGGCCGCGCAGACCGTATTTTTCCTTGGCGAGAACGACGATGCTGCGGCCTTCCGGCGTCTCGTCGGCAAGTGACGCGAGCTGCGCGGCATCGGCCAGTTCCTCGATCTTGACGCCGGGGGCGGGAATGAAGTCGGTCGCCATGCGGTTGCCGAGCGTGATCGTGCCGGTCTTGTCGAGCAGGAGCACGTCGACGTCGCCGGCGGCCTCGACAGCGCGGCCGCTGGTGGCAAGCACGTTGCGGCGCATCAGGCGGTCGATGCCGGCGATGCCGATGGCGCTCAACAACCCGCCGATGGTGGTCGGAATCAGGCAGACAATCAGCGCCAACAGCACCGGAGCCGTCGTGAGAACGACGCCCTTCTGCCCGGCCTGCGCTTCGTTGTAATGCGCGAAGGGCGGTAGCGTGACGACGACCAGAACGAACAGCGCGGTCAGGCTGACGAGAACGATGTTGAGGGCGATTTCATTCGGGGTTTTCTGGCGCCGCGCACCCTCGATCATGGAAATCATCCGGTCGAGAAAGGAATTTCCCTCCTCGGCGGTGACACGGACGACGATCCGGTCGCTGGTGACGCGCGTGCCGCCGGTGACGGCGCTGCGGTCGCCGCCGCTTTCGCGGATGACCGGCGCGGACTCGCCGGTGATGGCGGACTCGTCGACGGTGGCGATGCCCTCCACAACCTCGCCGTCGGCCGGAATCAAGTCGCCGGCCTCGCAGACAACGTGGTCACCGATCTTCAGCTCGCTGCTGGAGACGGAAGCTTCCCGGCCATTGACGAGCTTCCAGGCCGTGGTCTTGGTGCGCATTTTGCGCAGCTCATCGGCGTGGGCCTTGCCGCGGCCCTCGGCCATGGCCTCGGCAAAGTTGGCAAAAATGCAGGTGAACCACAGCCAGAAACAAATCTGCACGTTGAAAAGCGTGCACTGGCCCGGCAGGAAGAGGACAATCGTGGTCCAGATCGAGCCAAGCCAGACGACGAACATGACGAGGTTCTTGATCTCGTCGCGCGGGTTCAATTTTTTGAACGCGTCGATCACCGCCTGGCGGAGGAGGCTCGAATAATTGAATTGGACTTTTGTGCTCATGAAAAAATCTCTCTAGAAAACGCGGCCGGCGAGCATCAGTCCGTGCTCGACGATCGGGCCCAGGCATAGGGCCGGGAAAAAAGTGAGCGCCGCGACAATGATGATGACGCCGGTGAGCACGAGGCCGAACGTCCAGCCGTGGATGGGCAGCGTGCCGGGCGAGGCGGGCACCGTTTTCTTGGCGGCAAGACTGCCGGCAATGGCCAGCACGGCGACGATGACGATGAATCGACCGATCAAAAACGCCACGCCCAGGGTGGTGTTGTAGAACGGTGTATTGGCGCTCAGCCCGGCAAAGGCGCTGCCGTTGTTATTGGCCGCCTCGGAATATGCGTAAAGAATCTCGCTCAATCCGTGCGGTCCGCCGTTGGCCGGCCCGGCGAGGCCCGCCGGGATCGAGCAGGCCAGCGCCGTGAACAGCAGCAAGACGGCACTGGGGACCAGAATTCCGATCACCGACCAGGAGGCCTCCCACGCGCCCAGCTTCTTGCCAAGATACTCCGGCGTGCGCCCGATCATCAAACCGGCGATGAAAACCGTGATGAACACGTGCAGCAAAATCCCGTACAATCCGCAGCCAATGCCGCCAAAGACAATTTCGCCGAGCTGGATGTCCCACAGGTCCACCAATCCCGCCAGCGGCGTGCAGCTGTCGTGCATCGAATTGACCGAGCCGTTCGAAGTCACCGTCGTCGACACACCCCAAAGCACGCTGTTCATCACACCGAACCGCTGCTCCTTGCCTTCCATCAGCGGATGGAGGTTATGCACCACCGGATTTGGCTGCATCTCCGACCACCAGGCCACGCCGAAGCCGACGAGCAACAGCGCCAGCATCACGCCAAACAGGCACCAGGCATGCCGGCGGTTGCCGACCATCGCGCCAAAGGTATAAACCAGCGCCGCCGGCAGCAGCAGGATGGCGAGCATTTCCACCAAATTCGACAGCGGCGTCGGATTCTCGAACGGATGCGAACTGTTTTGTCCGAAAAAACCGCCTCCATTGGTGCCAAGCTGCTTGATCGCGATTTGCGACGCCGCCGGGCCGACCGGAATGTCCTGCGTCACGACCTTCTGGTCCACCATCACCGGTTTGCCGTCGGGACCGTTCACCATGTTGCCTTGAGCGTCGGTCTTCTGCACCTGTGTGGTGTAGGGCTCGACCAGGCTCGCGGTCGCGTAGGGTTTGAGCGATTGCACGACGCCCTGGCTCAGCAAGACCACAGCCATTACCACCGACAATGGCATGAGCACGTAAAGCGTGCTCCGCGTCAAATCCACCCAGAAGTTACCGATGTTTTTTGTCGAGGCCCGCTGCAACGCGCGGGTAATCGCCAACATCACGGCGATGCCGGTGGCGGCGCTGAGAAAATTGTGCACGGCCAGCCCAACCATTTGCGAGAAATAGCTCAGGGTGGACTCGCCCGAGTACGCCTGCCAGTTGGTGTTCGTGATGAAGCTCAGGGCGGTGTTGAGGGCGAGATGCCACGAAAGTCCGGGAAATTTCTGCGGGTTCAACGGTAGCGTCGCCTGCGTCAGCAAGATCGCGAAGAGCGATAGAAAGCCGACGAGGTTAAAGATCAGCACCGCCCACAGGTAGCGCGTCCACGGCATCTCCTCGTCCGCGTCCACCCCGCTGAGCCGGTAAATCCATTTCTCCACCGGACCGAGGAGGCGCGTCAAAAAAGTTGGCCGGCCCTCAAACACCCGCGCCATGAACCCGCCCAGCAGCGGTGTCAGACCGATCAACGCTCCGAAGAAGAGGGCCAGTTGAATGACTTCGTTTATTTTCATGGTTTCATCTTTAAAATTGGCGTCCGCCTGAACCTGCCGCCAAACGCTCAATGCCGAAGCTCGGTGGGCGACGGCCAGGAGATGCGTGAGCCGGCGGAATCCGCCGCGTTGTGTTTCACGATGGCCAGACCGAGCAAAAAGCCGGCAATCGCCGCCAGAAGGCAGAGATAAAGATAGCGTTCCTTGTGGGTCGCGTGCATGGCGGATTGAAACGTCCCAAACTACTCCCTTCCGCCCACCAGGCCTAATTAAGTCCGGCCCCCAAACCCTTAAAAAGACCTTAACGTTGTTGTAAAAACATCGGCGTCGCCGGGCCGGAAGACGCCTGCGGCCGGTTTCAAGGAGTATTCGCTGGCGCCATCGGACAACCTGGCTTTATTGGCAAAAATGCCCAGCGCCCCGGATTTCAGCAGCGTTTCCCGCCTGCCGGCGGCGACGGACAATGTCGCCATCGCCACGCGCCGGCTGGAAGCGGGCACGGAACTTCTCATCGCCGGCGTCCCGGTGAAGCTGAAGCACACCGTCCTCCTCGGTCACCGGTTCGCCGTGCAACCGGTCAAAAAAGGCGCCGAGCTGCTTTCCTGGACGCGCCCTTTTGGCGTGGCCATCGCCGACATCGCACCCGGCGACTACGTCTGCAATCGCGAGATGCTCGAGGCCCTGGCGATCCGCGACCTCAACGCCACCCTGCCCGCCGCACCGAATTTTGAAAACCGGATCGTGCCCTACGCCTTTGATGAAGGCGCCTTCATGCCCGCGCCGCCCGTCGAGCGGGTGAGCCAGCCGGCGACGTTCCTCGGCTATCGCCGTCCCGGGCGGCGCGGCGTCGGCACGCGCAACTACATTGTCATTCTCGGCACCAGTTCCCGTACCGCGAGCTTCGCCCGGCTGCTGGCCGACCGGCTGCGACCGCTGGCGGGGGAAGTTCCTTCGCTCGATGGGATCGTCGCGCTGGCCCACACTGAGGGCGGCGATCCGGAGGAACCCAACAATGCACCGGAACTCTTGCGTGCGCTTGCCGGCTATCTCGTCCATCCCAATGTCGCCGCGGTCCTGGCGGTGGATTACGGCGCCGAGCCGCTCAACAACGCCCGTTTGAGTGAATTCGCCGAGCGCGGCGGCTATCCCCTGGCCGACGTCCCCCACCGCTTTCTCACCATCCGCCACGGCGTGCCCGCCGCGCTGGCCGAGGGCGAGGCCCAGGTGCGCGCCTGGCTGCCGGCGGCGGCGGCGGCCCGGCGCACGCCCGAGCCGCTGGCCGGCCTGAGTGTGGCCTTGCAGTGCGGCGGCTCCGACGCCTTTTCCGGCATTTCCGGCAATCCCCTCGCTGGCGCGGTCGCCCACGAGGTCGTGCGGCACGGCGGCCGCGCCGTGCTGACCGAGACCGACGAACTGATCGGCGCGGAGGGCTACATCCTCTCTTGTATTAAAGATTTGGATACAGGACGCCGGTTTCTCCGCTGCATCGAGCGTTTCAAGGAACGCCTGACCTGGCACGGCGCCTCCCCGGAGGGCAATCCCTCGGGCGGCAACAAGCTGCGCGGGCTGTACAACATCGTCCTCAAATCGCTTGGCGCGGCGGCGAAGAAGGCGCCCGCGACCCGGGTGGAGAGCGTGTTCGATTACGCCGAGCCCCTCTCTGCGCCGGGATTCCATTTCATGAACGGGCCGGGCAACGATCTGGAGGGCATCGCCGGCCAGGTCGCGACCGGCTGCAATGTCGTGATATTTGTCACCGGCAACGGCTCGATCACCAATTTTCCCTTCGTCCCCACCATCAAGGTGACGACAACGACCGCCCGGCATGAATTGTTGATCAACGAGATGGATGTGAACGCCGGCCGTTATCTCGACGGCACGCCGATGGACATCCTGCGCGATGAGACCTTCGATCTGCTGCGCGAAGTGGCGTCGGGCCGGCGCACGCACGGCGAGCATGCCGGCCATGCGCAGATCTCGCTCTGGCGGAACTGGCGCCAGACCGACACCTCGCACCTCGCCGCGCTGCGCGCCCGGCCCGCGCCCGACGGGCGGCCGCTGGCCCTGGTGCGGGAAAAAAATCCGCCACCGGCCCCGACCGCGCTGATTCCCGCCATTCCCACCGCCAAAGGCTGGGCGCTGGACCGGATCGGACTGATTTTCCCCTCCAGCCTTTGCTCGAGCGAGATCGCGCGCCTGGCGGCGCAGCGGCTGAATGCAAAGGGAACGGGACGCGCCGCCGGTTTTTCCCGCTTTGTCGCCCTCACCCACACCGAGGGCTGCGGTTTCGGCGGAGAGTCGCATTATCATCTGCTCGACCGCGTTTATCGCGGTTACGCGGCCCATCCCGACGCCGCCCTCACCCTCTTCCTGGAGCACGGATGCGAAAAGGTTCCCAACGACATGATCCGGCGGCGGATGGAGGCAGCCGGCGACGACCCCCGGCAATTCGGCTGGGCCAGCGTCCAGCTCGACGGCGGCATCGAAAAAGTTCTGGCCAAGGTCGAGGCATGGTTTGAGCAAAAATGTACCGAACTGGGCCCGCCCGTCCCCGGCCTGGCCGGCCTCGAGGCGCTGACCTTGGGGCTGGTGAGCACCGGCGCGCCGCGGAAGCCGACGGCCGAAGCGTTCGCACGGCTGGCCCGGACCGTGGTCGAGGCCGGCGGCTCCGTCCTGGTGCCGGCGGACGATCCGCTGCTTGCCGCGCCGCGATTTGCCGAAGCCTTGCTCGGCGCCGCGCCCCCCCGCCCGACCCTGGCCTACGGGCAGGCTCGATCACAGCCCGGCCTGCATGTCGTCGATACCGAAACGCTGCACTGGACGGAGAATCTCTCCGGCCTTGGCGCTTGCGGCGCGCAGTTGTTTCTGGCCTTGGTCTTCGATCATCCGCGCCAAGGGCATCCGATGATTCCGCTGATCCAGGTGGCCGAAGCGGGGGAGAAACTGCCGGCGGACGAGATCGACCTGTTCCTGCCGGAAGAGACGGCCGCAGCCGACGAGGCGCTCCTCCGGCTGGTGAGCGCCGCCGCCGCCCGTGAGATCACCGGCCGGGCACAGGCGCAGGGGATGACCGATTTTCAGATCACGCGCGGCCACCTGGGGGTGACGACCTGATTTTTGCGGGTTTGGTTGCCTGCGGCGGCAACTTCCCTTTTCTGGCTCCCTGAACATGCGCACCCCACTCGACCGCGCACGCCACAAAGCTTACTGGCGTCTGCTGCCGCTGCTTTTCATCGGTTATGCCATCGCTTATGTGGACCGGACGAATGTCGGCATTGCCAAGCTGACAATGGTGAAGGAACTCCCCGGCTTTAACGACGCCGTCATCGGCTTGGGCGCCGGCGTGTTTTTCCTCGGCTATTTTCTTCTCGCCATTCCCAGCACACTTCTGGTCGAGCGCTGGAGCGCACGGAAATGGATTTCGCTGTTTTTCATCGTCTGGGGAATTTTTGCCGCGCTGATGGCGGTGGTGAAGACGCCCGGGCAGTTTTATTTTGTGCGGTTCATGCTCGGGGTGGCGGAGGCGGGATTCTTTCCCGGGGTCATCGTATACCTGACGCATTGGTTTCCCGGCCGGGACCGCTCGCGTGCCCTCGCCTATTTCTTCGTCGCCACGCCCGTCGCCCAGATCGGCAGCCCCAAAATCTCCAACGCGCTGCTTAAATTCAGCACCAATGAAACGGTCAATGGCGTGACGGTCCATCACCCCTCCCTGGCAGGATTGCATGGCTGGCAGTGCGTCTATATTTTTTGGGGGTTGCCCGCCATCATTCTGGGCGTGACGGTGCTTTTCTGGCTGAAGAATCGGCCGGCGGATGCGCCTTGGCTGGAGCCGGAGGAGCGCACGGCGTTGGAGCAGCAGCTGGCACTGGAAAAAGACAAGCGCGCCGCGGGCCACCGGATGACCGTGCTCGAAGCCTTCCAGCACCCCAAGGTGCTGTTGCTGGCTCTGACCTACTTCTGCTGCGTGGCCGGCAACTACAGCATCGAGTTTTTCCTGCCGAGCATCCTGCAAAGCTGGTACGCCCTAAGCACCGACACCATCACCTGGCTGGTGCTGCTGCCGCCCCTGGTCGCCCTGCCGGGGCAACTGCTCGTCGGCTGGAGTTCCGACCGCCAAAAAGAACGGCGTTTTCATACGTTCATTCCCATTGTCATCGGAGCCAGCGCCCTGGTGCTCGCGCCGGTGACGCGCGGCCACCTCCCTCTTACCGTTGCTTGTTTCATGGTAGGTTTTGCCGGAATCAAATCCTACCAGCCGGCCTTCTGGTCCCTGCCGAGCTTGTTCCTCACCGGCACGGCCGCCGCCGGCAGCATCGGCTTGATCAATTCCGTCGGGAATCTCGGCGGCTTTCTGGGTCCAACCGTGCTGGGCAGGATCAAGACCGAGACCGGTTCGTTCGATGACGGAGTTTATTTTCTCTCAGCCCTGATGATGGTTTCGGCCATCATTATTCTCCGCCTCGGTCTCGGCAAAAAAGAAACCGATTCCTGACGGCCGGACCGGGCGTGGCAGCGCCATCTTTTTGCGATCCGCGCACCGTGAGGCAGTAAAATAGCAATAGGAGTTCTGCCTCATTTTTTCCAACTTGTGGATCCGATTATATCGCAGCAGGCTAGGATAGCGTCGCTCAAGGCGCGTCTTGGAAGGCCGATACAAGTCTCGAACGTTCTGTTGGCCAGATAACCCCATGGAACTCTTATCGCACCCGCGCCGCAATCGGATCCTTCTAAGCTTAACCATGTTTGTGGTGCTGGCCGGCGCCGGCTGGTGTGTTTTTGCTTATTGGCATGACCCCGCCCGGGTCTCGGCAAGAAAACCTTTTCGCGTCGGTTTCCAGGAGTCTTCACCCTACCAATACGTCACCAAGGACAAGACTCCCGACGGGCCCGCCATCGTAGCCTTCGCCGAGGCCTGCCGGCGCCTGCACATCGCCATCGAATGGGTTCACTGCCCGGCTCCCAACGGGCCGGATAACGATCTTCGCAACCAGAAGGTCGATTTGTGGCCGCTCCTGACCGACATTCCGGAACGTCGCAGTTATCTCTACGTCTCCTCGCCCTGGGTCATTCACACCCTCCTGCTCGTCACGCTCAACAATACCGGAATCAACGGCCCGCAGGACACCGTCGGAAAAACGGTCTGGTATCGCGGCGATGGGATCACCACCCGCCTGGTGCACGAAAACATGCCGAACGGCGCCGAGCTCGTGCCCCAACCGGACAACAATACCGTTTTGGAAGCGGTGAGCCACGGCAAGGCCGAAGCCGGCTTGATTTGGGGTAATCTCGCCCATGCCAGCGGCTACAGCAAGCTGGGCAATTTGGACAAGGCGGAAATGCTGTTCTTTCCCCTCCCCAACGGCACCGTCGGCCTCGGCGTCGGTTCCTCCCTCAATCCGGATGCGAAGCGGGCCGCCGACGCGATCGTCGGCGAAATCGGCAAGATGGCCCTGGATGGAACGCTTTCCGCCATTTATTACCGTTGGTTCCTCGACCCCAGCAACGAAACCACCTCGGTTTTTTACCTCGGCGAAATGCAGCGGCGAAATACCTACATGGTGGTCGCGCTGGGCGTGCTCGTGATTTTCCTCGCCCTGCTCGTCTGGCAAAGTCGCCGCCTCCGCAGCGCCCGCCACGCCGCCGAAGCCGGCAAACACGCCGCCGACGCCGCCAACCAGGCGAAAAGCGAATTCCTGGCCAACATGAGCCACGAGATCCGCACCCCGCTCAACGGCGTCATCGGCATGACCGAACTCGCCCTGCAGACCCAGCTGACGCCGGAACAGCGCGATTTCATCACCACCGTCTCCCAGTCGGCCGAAACCCTGCTCACCGTCGTCAACGACATCCTCGACTTCTCCAAGATCGAGGCCGGCAAGCTCGAACTGGAATCGGTCCCGCTCACCGTCCGCGATCTCGTCGAATCGTGCGGCAAGGCCTTCGCCCTTCACGCCCATCAGAAGCGTCTCGATCTCATCGTGGAGGTGTCGCCCGACACCCCCGCCTCCATCCGCGGCGACCCCACCCGCCTGCGCCAGATCCTGTTCAATCTCCTCAGCAATGCCCTGAAGTTCACCCTTAAGGGCGAAATCAGCGTGCAGGTCGCGCCCATCACCCGGGAAAACGGCGAGACCGTCCTGCAATTCGCGGTCTCCGACACCGGCATCGGCATTCCGGAGGAAAAACAAAAAAAACTTTTCGAAGCCTTTTCCCAAGTGGACAGCTCGACCACCCGCCGGTTCGGCGGCACCGGCCTCGGCCTCGCCATCTCCCGCCGGTTGGTCAAGCTGATGGGCGGCGAGATCTGGCTGAAAAGCACGCCCGGCGCGGGCGCCACCTTCTTTTTCACCGTTCCCATGCTCGTGGTCGAGACCGCCCCGGTGCCGGTGCCCGCCGCCGACCTTCCCAATCTGGCCAAGGTCCGCATCCTCATCGTCGACGACAATGCCACCAACCGGCAGGCCCTGGAAAGAATGCTGGCGGCCTGGCAGGCCCAGGTCACCTGCGTCGCCGACGGGAAGAACGCCCTCCACGCCCTCTCCCAGGCAAAAATCGAGAACAATCCCTTCACCCTCGTCCTGGCCGACTACCAGATGCCGGAAATGGATGGGTTCGATCTCGCCCGCCAGATTCGCTCGGAGTTCTCCGACAGCCTGATCATGATGCTGACGTCGGACGATTGCAATTCGACCATGGCGCGCTGCCGCGAGAACGGCATCAAGGCCCACCTGATCAAGCCCGTGCGCCAGGTTGATCTGATCGAGGCGATCAAGCGCGTGCTGGTCGAGGCGCCGAACGAGAAGGCCCAGCAGGCGCTGGTGCGCACGGTCAGCCGGACGCCAAAGGCCACCCGCAAGCTGCGCATCCTTCTCGCCGAGGACAATGCCGTGAACCAGAAGGTCGCGATCAAGCTGCTGCAACAGATCGGCCACGACGTGACCCTGGCGGAAAACGGCAAGCAGGCGGTGGACCTCTACAATGCCCAGATTTTCGACGCCATCCTCATGGACGTGCAAATGCCGGAAATGGACGGCATCGAAGCCACCGAGATCATCCGCAAGGAAGAGCTGAGCAAAAATGCGCACACCCCGATCATCGGGCTGACCGCCTTCGCCATGAAGGAAGACCGCGACCACTGCCTCACTGCCGGCATGGACAGCTGCCTGGCCAAGCCATTCCGGGCAGCGGAGCTGATCAAGATGCTCGATACGCTGACTGAACCCGTACAATCTCCCAGTATGGCGTAATCACAAGCCAGTTGACCGGCCTCCCCGACCGGCGGGGATGAGGCCGCCCCTTCCCCTTACCGCAACCCAAACAGCCGCGCCATGCAACAGGCCGTAATCATACGCCCTTCGCTCGGTCAGTCCGCTGCATAGATCACATGTCTTTTCTCCGACGCGCATGGTCCTCCCTTTCCTGGCGACAACGATTCATGCTCGGTTTGCCTGCCCTTGTCGCCTGCCTGGGCGTAGGCTGGGCATTGTCCCGGGGACATTTCGGTCCCGAATACACCACCGTTCCTTTTCGCATGGGCTTCGAGGATTCCCGCCCGATGCAGTACCGCGGGAAAGACGGCAGTCCGGAAGGCCCGGCGGTTGAAATTATTTCTGAAGCCGCTCGGCGCCGGCACATTCCGCTGGAATGGGTTTACTCACCCGGCCCTGACGCGGCCCTGACAAGCGGGGCGGTCGATCTGTGGCCGCAGCTCATGAAGCTGCCGGAGCGGCGCAAGTTTTTTTATATTTCGGAACCCTGGGTCAGCAACGTCTACTGGATGGTCTCGCTGACCTCGAAAGGGATCGCCACGCCAAAAGACACCGCCGGCCGCGTGCTCTGGTATCGCGCCGACAGGATGACCGACCGCCTCCTCCCCGCGGAGTTTCCCCAGGCGAGGGCCTTTGCCCAGCCCGACAACATGGCCGTTTTCGAAGGCGTGTGTTCGGGTCAGGCGGATGCCGGTATCATATCCGGCAGCGAAGCCCACGCGGCGAGCTTTCAACAGGTGTCAAAAGCCCGCAATGCCAAGCTGACCTTTTTCGCCCTGCCGGGCGGCAATATCGGCTTGGGTGTGGCGGCATCCTTCAAACGGCCCGGCGCCGTCACCGCCGCGGACGAAATCCGTGATGAAATCGTCAAGATGTCCCAGGACGGAACCCTCTCCGCCGTTTACCTCCATTGGTTTGCAGATCCCAGCAATGAGACCGCCTCCATCTTTTACCTGAACGAGCTGGAACGGCGGAATGTTTACATGATCGCCGCCATTTCCATTCTCGCGGTGCTGCTTGGTTTTTTGGGTCTGCAGGGGAGGCGGCTGCGGGAGGCGCGCCATGCGGCGGACTCGGCCAATGCGGCCAAGAGCGAGTTCCTCGCCAACATGAGCCACGAAATCCGCACGCCCTTGAACGGCGTGATCGGCATGACCTCCCTCGCCCTCGAAACCGAGCTCACTCCCCAGCAGCAGGACTTCCTCACCACCGCGGCCCAGTCCGCTGAAACCCTCCTCACCGTCGTCAACGACATCCTCGATTTCTCCAAGATCGAGGCCGGAAAACTGCAGCTGGAAAGCCTCGCGATCGACCTGCGCGAACTGGTGGAGAGCTGCGCCAAGACCTTCGCCCTGCGCGCCCATCAGAAAAAACTCGATCTCAGCGTCGAACTCTCCCCCGCCTGCCCGCCCTTCATCCAGGGCGATCCCACCCGGCTGCGCCAGGTGCTCTTCAATCTGCTGGGCAATGCGCTCAAGTTCACCCTCAGCGGGGAGGTCGCCCTGCTCGTCGCGCCCCTGGAGACCGAGACCGGCCGGTTCCTGCAGTTTTCCATCCGGGACACCGGCATCGGCATCTCGGCGGAGAAGCAGGCCAAGCTCTTTTCGGCCTTCGCCCAGGCCGACGCCTCCACCACCCGCCGCTTCGGCGGCACCGGCCTTGGGCTGGCGATCTCCAAACGCCTGGTCGAACTGATGGGCGGCAGAATCTGGCTGCACAGCCAGCCCGATGTCGGCACCACCTTCTTCTTCACCCTTCCCCTCGTCGCTGCTGACGCGCCACCCCAGACCCCGGCCACCCCGGATTTTGCCGAACTCGGGCAGGCCAGGATCCTCGTGGTCGATGACAACGATACCAACAAACGCATCCTCCAGGAAATCTGCGAACGGCAGCACATCCGGACGTCCAGCGTTTCCGATGGGAAAAGCGCGCTGCAGGAACTCCTCAAGGCAAAAGCCGAAGGTGATCCCTACCGGCTGGTGCTGATCGACTACAACATGCCTGAAATGGACGGCCTGGAACTGGCCGGCCAGATCTGTGCCGATCGCGCGCTCTCCGACAGTGTGATCATGATGCTCACTTCCGACGATTGCAACGTGACCAGCGCGCGCTGCCGCCAGGTTGGAATCAAATCCTATTTGATCAAACCCATCCGGCAGCGGGAGCTTCTGGCCACGATCAAAAGCATGCTGGTCGGAAGCGCAGCGGAATCGCCCGCGCAAAAATCCGTTTTGCCGGGAGCCAAAATCCCCGCCCGCAAACTTCACATCCTGCTGGCTGAGGACAATATTGTTAACCAGAAAGTGACTCGGCAATTGCTGCAAAAGGACGGGCATCTGGTCACGCTGGCTGAAAACGGAAAGCAAACCGTCGAACAGTTTAAGAGCAGGCCCTTCGATCTCATCCTGATGGATGTGCAAATGCCGGAGATGGACGGCCTCGAGGCCACCATGCTCATCCGGGAGCGGGAGGCCGGGACCGATTCGCATGTCCCGATCATCGCGCTCACTGCTTTCGCCATGGCCGAGGACTACCGGCAATGCATCGCCGCCGGCATGGACGGCTATTTGACGAAGCCCATCAAACCGGCGGAGCTGGAAAAAATCACCCGCTCGCTGAGCACGAATGAACCGGCGGTCGAATCGGAAAACGAGGGCCGCCCGTCAGCGCCCGCCCGCCGTGCATTCCGGCTGCGTCCGCAATGGTTCTGGCCTGCTCTTGGAGCTGCGGCCGCTTGTGCCATTGCCGGCTGGTGGTTGAGAAATATTCTGACCGATCCCTCACGCGCCTCGCATCCCTTCCGGATCGGTTTCCAACAGTCACCGCCTTATCAAATGGTGGACAAGGACGGCCAGCCGGAAGGCCCGGCCGTCGATATGATCAAGCAAGCCGCGCAACGCCGGCACATTCCCCTGGAGTGGGTTCATATCCTGGAGGGTCCGGAGCCCAGCCTGAAAAACGGCGTGGTGGACCTCTGGCCGCTGCTCGGCGACGTCCCGGAACGGAGAAAATTTCTTCATATCTCCGCTCCCTGGGTCACCATCAGTTTCTGGCTGGTTGCCCCGAAGGCCAGTGACATCAACACGCCCCAGGACACGGTGGGGCGAACCGTCGGATATCCCAACTCCTTCAGCATCGCCACCAGGCTGGCGAACGCCGATTTTCCCGGCGCCAGATTGATTCCACAACCCACCGTGGTCGCGGCGATGGAGGGCGCCTATCTGGGCAAAACGGACGCCGCGATGATGAGCGCCAGCAAGGCCGACGCCTCGGTTTTTCGTGAACTGCCCCCGGAAATAATGGCTGGCCTGAAATACCATCTGTTGCCCAACGGCAACCTCGGCTACGGCATCGGAGCCTCCTGGAAAAGGCCGGACAGCAGCCGCGCGGCCGATGCCATCCGCGAAGAAATCAACCGGATGGCCAGGGAAGGCGCCATCTCGGCGATTTATTTCCATTGGTTTCTATCGCCCGATAATGAAACGACCGCCTTCTCGTACCTGGCGGCGGTCGAGCAACGCAATCGATGGCTGGCCATGACCACCCTGTCGCTCGGACTGATGCTTGGACTGCTGGGATGGCAGGGGAGGCGGCTGCGGGAGGCGCGGCATGCGGCGGACTCGGCCAATGCGGCCAAGAGCGAGTTCTTGGCCAACATGAGCCACGAAATCCGCACGCCCTTGAACGGCGTGATCGGCATGACCTCCCTCGCCCTTGAAACCGAGCTCACCCCCCAGCAGAAGGACTTCCTCACCACCGCGGCCCAGTCTGCTGAAACCCTCCTCACCGTCGTCAACGACATCCTCGATTTCTCCAAGATCGAGGCCGGTAAACTGCAGCTGGAAAGCCTCGCGATCGACCTGCGCGAACTGGTGGAGAGCTGCGCCAAGACCTTCGCCCTGCGCGCCCATCAGAAAAAACTCGATCTCAGCGTCGAACTCTCCCCCGCCTGCCCGCCCTTC
>DASRHD010000316.1:0-16595 GCA_035650695.1 Opitutaceae bacterium | reverse complement strand
ATAGGGCTGGGTACGGTGAATCGCACCGCGCGGAAAATTACAATGGTCGTCGCCCCAGGCGCGGGTGAGAATCTCGCTCGTCACCTTGGCATAAAGGAAAAGATATTTGTTTCGCGATTCATTCGGTCCGGTGCCGTCCTTCCATGGCGCCATTTCCGGCAGGTATTCCTCCGCCCGGTCCATTTTGTGGCCGCGGACGCCGGCCGCGTACTGCAGATCGAGGCGCCGCTCGAACTCATGCACCGCCGCCGGATCGCTCAGGTCGAGATAACCGCGGTCGCCGGGCAGCAGGCCGGGAAAATCCGGATCGCCAAAGGTCATGGGGCCGATCCAGGTCATGAATTTCATGTCGTAGTCACGGTCAATCTGCCCGATCCATTTTTTGGGGTCGGCGAAACGGGCGCTGAAGTCCATCTTCGACCAGTCGTTGGTGCCGTTGCTGTACGGGCGGTCCACCCACCAGGCGGTGAAAGGAATATGCATGTCCGTCATGTGCCGGATATCGTCAACCAGCTCGGCCGCATTCTTGTTCTCGTCCCGCCAGCCGATCGGCCCCATCGCCCAGAGCGGGGGCGCCTTGGGCGCGCCGATCACCTTATAATATTGGGAAAGGATTTCATCGCCGTCGCGGCCGAAAAATACGTACCAATCCAGCTTTCCCGTCCGGTGGTACAGCTTGGTTTCGCCGTTGACCCCGAGCGCATAGCGTCCGCGGGCGAAGGTGTCGAAAAATGAAGCGTAACCGCGGGTCGTCATGTAGAAGGCGGACCAGACCGAGGCATAGTTCTCGTCATATTCCGCATCCTCGCCCAGCGCCTCCACGTCCACCGTCGCGCCGCGCAGGTCGGGGCTGCGCAGATTGTCGGGATAAAGGTGCTCGAGCACGCCAAAGAAATGATCGTCCATGTCCTGCAGCCGGACGGTGACGTCAACGGCCCATTCCGGACTGGCGTGAAAACGGAAGCCGCCCGCCACGGCGTCGACCTCGATGTCGACCGGCAGGTTGCCCTCCGCGTCGCGCCATTTCGCGATGGCGGGATAAACCGCGTGCAACACGGCGTGGTTGGCGGCATGGGAGGCGACTTCCAGCGAAAGCGGTGCCTTGAAGTCGAACTCGATCGACTTTACCGCCGCCACGGTCGTTCCGCCATGCTCGATCAGCAGATGGCCGTTTTCCAGGCGGACGGCTCCGTCGGCGCTCTCCAGCACAACGTCGGCGCGCATCGCGCCGGCCAGCGCCAGCGCGACGAACCCGCAAAGCAGAGGCCATTTTATCCCGGAGCGTTTACTTGAGGTTTGGGTGACTAGGTTTTTCATGAAATTTCCGACAACTTGCATTTGCTTTCGCCGCACCAAGGAATCACACAGCGCCATTATGGTGCCGGGAAGGACGAAATGCTAGCGAAACGCACGGTTGATCAGTTATGCTAGTTAGACGAAGACCGTCACCTCCCGGGCTATAGTTAAGCTTGAGGTTGGGCCCTGCCGGCGAATCGCGCCGCTCAATTGTCGCCAAGATGAAGGCTGATGAGCAGATCGGCCGTGGTGGAAAAAAATAAAAGCGCCAGCCAGGCGCAACGGACAAGGAGTCGCCAGGGGGGCTTTGCCACGACCGCCCGTTCCAATCCCAAAACACCGAGCAGGGCCAGCATCACCAGGACCGGAACAAAATCCACTTCGTAACGGATCGCCGCGCCGGCGAAGAAGCAAAGCACCGTCGCCGAACTCAGAAAAAGGAGAAAAAGGGCGATGCCGAACAAGCGCAAAGAGCCGCCTGGACTGCCCGCCCGGCTTTTCCATGCCAGCGGAGCGGCCAATCCCATCCCCACCAGGGGAATATTGGGCAGGACGCCAAAAACATTCTCCACTCCCAGCTGGCCACGGGGAGCGCCCGGCGCCGCAAAACCTTTCACGAAGGGAAAAGAAGCGCTCCAATACACCGGCTGGAGGAAATAAATCCGCAAGTTAAACCACAGATATTTCAGGCTAAATAAATTTTGGAGATCAGCCCGTCTTCTTCCCGAAAGCTGATAATGTTGTCCAAATTCCAGTGGGTTTCCGAATCGCAAATAATTATATAGCAGAAGCCCCAGACCGATCATAAAGAGCGGCCCGATGGCCGCGAAGAAACTGCGAGTAAAGGTCCGCCACCGCCTCTCATCTTGCGCCGACGCCGAGGGCCGTTCGCGCAGCAAGGGGATGAGCAGAATGACCGCGCCGAACAAAATGTTCGGCCGCGCGCCCACCGCCAGACCGAAGGCAAGACTGGCCAATGCCAGCCAAAGATCCGTTCGCGGCTGATCGTGCAGCGCCTGCCAGAGAAAGAGAAGAGCCAACATGACCATGGCATAGGCGCAACTAATCGTAACCTCGTACACATCCGGACGCTGCACCATGGCCGGAACGGTGGTGGCAAATCCCAAAGCGAGCGCCCCGGCGGCGGCGAAGCCCGCTCCTCTCTCCGGAAAGTAACGCCTCAGGATCGCGACGAGCAACGCCACGCTCGCGATAAAGCCCATCATGGAGAAGATCGCCACCGCCTGCTTGTGAAACAAATAATGATGGGTCAACGCCTCATAAGGCCAAAAAAGCACCAATGCCGGAGTGATCCCAAAATACAAATAGAGCTTGCCGTTATAATAACTCAGGTCGTGCAAGCGGCCGCGGGTCCGATAGGCGGCGTTGGCGCTGGGATCGAAGGGATCGGCCAGCGTTTTCAATCCGGGAGGGACCTCCTTTTTCAAGTTGAGCTGCCCCGCACGCAATCCGTCCACAAGCAGATTATAGTACGCATCGGCGGGATTGTTTGTGCCCGAGATCTGGGGCACTTCGGATCGGGCCGCCCATCCGTAAAAAGTCAGCGCCAGCACGCAGACCGCACCGAAAAGGCCCCATGCGACACTTCGAAACCGGCTGGTTTCCCCTCGAGGCGATTTTGCCGGGCTTTTCGATGGCATAGGGCGGTTTCCTGGTTAAATCAAATTCACTGGATCGATGTCGAGCACCGGCGCGATATTGTGCCGCCCGGCGAATCCGCCCGCCGTCTCACCCGCGCCGGAACGAACCTCGTCACCGCGGCGAAGCCGGGGATGGCGTGGGCGCCTGCGCCGTCCGTGCCAGCCCCTCCCGCGCCCCGGGATAGCGGGGATCCTCTCGCAGGACGGCCTCGTAGCAGGGGATCGCCTCGGCGACATGCCCCTCATCCTCCAAGGCCACGGCCAACGCATACTCAGCTTCGATGCAATCGGGTTTGAGGGCGAGGGCACGGCGGAACTCCCGGGTGGCTTCGTCCATTCTTCCACGCCGGGTCATAACGATCCCGATGCCATAGTGCGCCTGATAATAGCCGGGGTCCAAGCGCAGAGCCGATTCGAATTGCCGAATCGCTTGCTCGTCGTGACCCAGCGCCAGCAGCGTGGTGCCCAGGCTGTCATAGGCGGCGGGAAATTTCGCGACCCGCAAAGCGGATTCAAAACACGCCTCCGCCTCCTGCAGATGGCCGAGCTGGCGCTGACCCAAGCCATCGCGAAAGCGTTCGTCGGCATAGTGCCGGCAGCATTCCAGAAAATTTATTGCAACGGAGACAAGCAGAAGGGCGGTCCAGCCACCACGCACGGCGATCCGCCAGCGTGCGTTTTCCCCCGCGGCCCGTTCCAAACCAAGCACTCCGCAAAGAGCCAGAAGGACAAGCGCCGGTACAAAATCGACTTCGTAGCGCAAAGAAGCCCCACCAAAAAAGCAGGTGATGAGAAGAGAGGCTCCTGCCAGCAAAATCAGGGCTCCGGCGAAGGCGCGCAAAATCGAGCGCTCCGCTGGCCCCCGCTTCCACCACAGCAACGGCGCCGCCAGCGCCAGCCAGACAAATGGAATGTTTGGCAGCACGCCAAGCCGGTCATCCACGCCCAGATAGCCGGCCGGTGCCGCGGGAAGCGCGGGATCCGCCACAAAGGGAAAAGCGCCGCCCCAGCTCAGCGGCTGCAAAAAATAAACACGCAAATTGAATTCCACGTAGCGCCAACTGAACAGTTGCTGCATCTCGGTCTCCGTCTGGCCCGACAGCTGGTAGTGCTGACCGAATTCCAGGGGACTATCGAAACGAAGAGTGTTATAAAGCATCAGCCCGGCTCCGATCAACAGGAGTGGCACAACGGCTGCCGCCGTCAGACTGGCGATAAGCGGCCATCGTCTCTCACCGGCCTCAGCCGGCTTCTGCCAGGCACGACCGGCAGGAACCAGCAAAATGACCGAGCCAAAAAGCAGGGAAGGCCGGGCCCCCACCGCCAGCCCGTAGGCGAGGCTCGCCGCCGCCACCCAGGCGGGTGACCGCGCCGGCGCATGCCACGCGCGCCAAAGGCACGCGAGCGCCAGCAGGACCATGGCATAGGCGCAACTGATCGCCACCTCCCATACGTCGGCTCGCTGCAACATCAAGGGCACGGTCGTAAGCGAACCTAACGCCAGCGCGCCGGCCGCCATCACCGCCTCGCCGATCCCTGGAAAGTAGCGCCGGCGCAGATCGCGCAGCAGGGCGGCCCCGGCCAGAAAACCGATCGCGCAAAAAAGCGCCGCCGCCTGCTTGTGAAACAGGTAGTGGCCGGTCAGGACAGCATAGGGCCAGAACAGAATCAGAACCGGCGTGACGCCGAAATACAGGTAGAACTTGCCCTTGTAATAGCTCAGATCATGCAGGCGATTGCCGAACCGATACGGCTGGTTGGCCACCGGATCATAGGGATCGGCCAACGCGGCCAAGCCGGGGGGAACTTCCCTCTGCAGGTTTAACTGACCGCGGCGGAAGCTGTCGACCAGCTGGTTGTAATAGGCCTCGGCCGGGTTGGTTATTCCATACATCTGCCGGGCTTGGGGTCTCGCCGTCCAGGCATAAAATCCGACCACGAGCAGACAAGTGGCCAAAAAAAGACCGCGCCGGGCGAGCCTGCCGGCCGCCGTTTTTCGCCGGTCAATAGAGGAAGGCATGGGAGTGACGACATGCACTTGACGCCCCTTTTGGCACAATGCCGCTCCTTAAACCAGATTTACCGGATCGACATCAAGCACCTGCACAACGTCGTCCGGCCAGGCGAAATCCGCCCGCAGTTTCGCCAGCTCGGGAATGAGCTTCGTCACCGCGGCGGTGAAATACCAGAGCTGGAAACGGTATTCATCCTTGATCTTTTCAATCGGCGCCGGGGCCGGGCCGCGCAGTTCCACCCGGCCACCGAAGGTTTTTTCGACCAGCCGGGCCCACCGCTCGGCGAAGAACTTGAGTTTTTCCGGGTTCGGTCCGCGGAAGAGGTGATGAATCAAATGGCGGAAGGGGGGATAGCCGTACTCCCGCCGCAGGGCCAGTTCGGTCGCGGCAAAACCGGCAAAATCGGCCTGACGGGAGAACTGGATCGCCCCGGCCGACGGCGTGAAGGTCTGGACCACGACCTCGCCGGCCTGGTCGCCGCGGCCGGCTCGGCCCGCCACCTGCACGAGGAGCTGGAAGGTGCGCTCGTTGGCCCGGAAATCCGGCAGGTGCATGGAGAGATCGGCGTCGATCAGGCCGACCAGCGTGACATTGGGAAAATCGAGCCCCTTGCCGATCATCTGCGTGCCGATCAGCACGTCGATCTTGCCCAGGCGGAAATCGGCCAGGACCTGCCGGAAGCGGTGCTTGCGGCTCATCGTATCTGTATCCATTCTTTCAATACGCGCGCGCGGAAGTACGCGCCGGACCGTCTCCTCCACCCGCTGCGTGCCGAGCCCGCGCCAGCGGATGTCAGGCGCGCCGCACTGCGGGCAGCGGCTCGGCGCGCCCCGCTGGTGGCCGCAAAGATGACAGCGTAGCGTCTCATCGGCGCGGTGGTAGGTCAGGGCGATGCTGCAATGCGGGCAGGTCTCGGTCTGGCCGCACTTGGTGCAGAGCATGGAGGAGGAATAACCCCGGCGGTTGATGAAAAGTATGGTCTGCTCGCGCCGCTCCAGCCGGGCCCGCATTTCCTCCACCAGCCGGCGGGAAAGCGCGGTCAGCCCGCGCGCACGCATGATTTCAATGCGCATGTCGACCACCTCGATCGCCGGCAGTTTTTTTTCGTCCACCCGCCGCGGGAGGGAAAGCAGCTGGTACCGGCCGGCCTGGGCGTTGGCGTAGCTTTCCAGCGACGGGGTGGCCGAGCCGAGCAGGCAGACCGCTCCGGCGAGCTTGGCCCGCATCACCGCCACGTCGCGGCCGTGGTAGCGCGGGGTCTCGTCCTGCTTGTAGGCCGGCTCGTGCTCCTCGTCGACGATGAGCAGCCGCAAATTCCGCACCGGGGCGAAGACGGCCGAACGCGCCCCCACCACCACCCTCGCCTCGCCCGTGGCCACCGCCAGCCAGCCGTCAAGGCGCTCGCCCTCGCTCAAATGGCTGTGCCAGACGACGGTGTCGTGGCCGGGCGCGATCGCCGCCAGGCGGCTGCGCAGCCGCGCCACCGTCTGCGGGGTCAGCGCCACCTCCGGCACAAGGAAAATCACCCCGCCGCCGGCCGCGAGCACCCGTTCGATGGCGCGGAGATAGACCTCGGTCTTGCCCGAGCCGGTCACGCCATGGAGCAGATGGGTGCGGAATTTAGCCGCTTCCAGACTGCCGGCGATGGCCGTGACCGCCGCTGCCTGGTCGGGATTGAGCGCGTGCGGCTGCGGCGCCACCAGTTCGCCGTGGGCCCAGTCGTCGGCGTAGGCCACCCTCACCACCCGCCGCGCCTCCTCGCGCACCACGCCGCGCTTGACCAGCGCCGCCGCCACCGCCGCGCTCAGGCCAAGGCGGCCGAGCAGCAGCGATTTTTTCTGCGGACGGAACTGTTGGGCGAGCATGCGGCAAAGCCGGGCCTGCTGCGGCGCGCGCCGCTCCATCGCCCCCAGCTCTTCGGCGGCGAGCGGCCGGGCGAGGACGAGGAATTTTTCCTGCTTCAGGGCCGCTCCGCGGCGGACCGCGGCGGGCAGCGCGGTCTCGATCACGGCGTCGAGCGGCGCCGCGTAGTAGCCGGCCAGCCAGCGCGCCAGTTCCAGCAGATCGGGCGGCAGCGCCGGAAAGGGATACACCACCTGCGTCACCGCCTTGAGTTTTTCCAGCGGAAAGTCCCGCGGCGCGCCGATCTCGCCCACGACGCCGAGCGCATGACGGTTGAGCAGCGGCACCCGCACGAGCGAGCCGAGCCCGGCACCGGCGCCGAGCGTCTCCGGCACACGGTAATGCAGCAGTTTGTCGAAACCCGCCAGCGGGTGCACGCCCACGATCATATGCCGGTCATGGCGCGAGGCGCGCGCCCAGGCAAGCGCGACGAACGGATTGACACGCTGCGGAGCGCTGCCGACATTTCCAGAGTGAGCATCAACGCCGCCCGCGAAAAATTCAAAAGCTACCTCGCCGACAACGGGCTGCGCGTGACCAATCAGCGGCTGGCGATTTTTGACGCCGCCTTCGCCCAAAAGGAGCACTTCACCGCCGAGGGCCTGCTCGACCGCGCCCGCGCGATCGACGACTCGGTCTCGCGCGCCACGGTTTACCGCACCCTGCCGATCATGACCGAGAGCTCGCTCCTCCGCGAGGTCGACATCGGGGCGGGCGAAAAATATTACGTGCCCAACCGCGACAACGCCACCGAGCAGGCCCAGGTCATCTGCCTCGATTGCGATAAGATTTTCGAGATCAGCGCCCCCTTCATGGAATGGTACGGCAGCACCGTCTCCTCCAAGCTCGGCCTCACTCCGGTTTCCCAGCGCCTGCAGGTCAACGCGCATTGCGACGTCTTCCGCCAGACCGGCGCGTGCAAGAACCGCAACTGACTTTCCGCTCCGATGTCTTCCAAAAAAACCGATCCCGAATTTGACATAAAATTTTTTGAATCGATCCACCGCCGCGACCCGCGCTATGCCGACGTGATCGAAATCCTCGGCGGCCTCTACACCAAAACCGGCCGGATCAACGATGGCCTGCGGATGGACCGCAAGCTGGTCCGCCTCCAGCCGGACAACGCCACCGCCCACTACAATCTCGCCTGCAGCCTCGCCCTGGTGAAGCGCAAAGCCGACGCCCTCCGCGCCCTCGAACGCGCGATCGAGCTGGGCTACAACGATGCCGAGTGGATGCAGCAGGACCCCGACCTGGAGGGGTTGAAGGAATCGCCGGCTTTCAAAAAGCTGCTCGCCCAGCTTGCCCCGCAGAGCTGACGACCGCGTCCGTGCTTCCCGCCGCGTGCTTTTGCGTCCTTGCTTCTTTGCGTTAAGCTGATCCATGCCCACTGTCCTCGACTACGAGCCGCTTGTCCTCACTCCGCGCACGGGCACGCCCGCGCCGCTCACGCCGATCCAGGAGGAGGTCCTCGAGCTCAAACGGCGGCGCAACGCCGTCATTCTCGCCCACAATTACCAGGTGGAGGCGATCCAGCGCGTGGCCGATTATGTCGGCGACTCGCTCGGCCTCTCCTACCAGGCGCAGGCGGCCAAGGCCGATGTCATCCTCTTCTGCGGCGTGCACTTCATGGCCGAGACGGCCAAGATCGTGAATCCGGAGCGGATGGTTTTGCTGCCCGATCTCAACGCCGGCTGCTCTCTCTCCGACTCCTGCCCGGCCGAACGTCTCGCCGCCTACAAGGCGGAACATCCGGAGGTCTATGTCGTCGCCTATATCAATTGCTCCGCCGGAGTGAAGGCGTTGAGCGATGTCATCTGCACCAGCGGCAACGCGGTCAAAATCGTCAACCGCGTGCCGGCCGGCCGCGAAATCCTCTTCGTGCCCGACCAAAACCTCGGCCAGTGGGTCGCTCAGCAAACCGGTCGGAAAATGCGCCTCTGGCCGGGCAGCTGCTATGCCCACGTCCAGTTCACCGTGCAGGCGATCGAAAAGACCCGCGCCCGGTTCCCCGGCGCGCCGGTCGTCGCCCACCCGGAATGCGTCCAGGCGGTCCGCGACCTCGCCGACGAGGTCTGCAGCACCGAGCTGATGGTGAAGTTCGCCCGCACCCATCCCGCGCGGGAAATCATTGTCGTGACCGAGAGCGGCATGCTCCACCGCCTGCAGCGCGAGGTGCCGGAAAAAACCTTCATCGCCGGGCCGACCGACACCTGCGCCTGCAATGACTGCCGGTTCATGAAAATGAACACGATCGAGAAGGCCCGCGACGCGCTGAAAAATCTCGCCCCCCAGGTGGACGTGCCCGAGCCGGTGCGGACCCGCGCCCTCGCCCCCATCCAGCGCATGCTGGAGTGGAGCCGGTCCTGACGGCGGCGCACGGCGCACGAATTATTCCGCCGACCGTGCACCTCGGCCGCATCACCCTTTTCCCGATCAAGTCGCTCGATGGTATGGCGCGCACCGAATCGGCCGTGACCGCCGGCGGCATTCTCGAGCATGACCGGGAATACGCCCTCTTCGATGAAGCTGGCCGATGGGTGAACGGTAAGCGCACGCCGAAGATCCAGCAATTGCGCTGCGCCTATGATCCGGAGGTGCGCGAGGTGTCGTTATGGGAGCAGGGCCAGACTGTCCGGACCACCTTTCCGCTTGTCGACCGCGCCGCGCTCGGCCGCTGGCTGAGCGATTTCTTCAGCTTTGCCGTCACCGTCCGGCATGAACCGCGCGGCGGCTTTCCCGACGACGCCGAGGCCTTTGGTCCGACGGTGGTGAGCGAAGCCAGCCTGCGCGCCGTCGCCGCCTGGTTTCCCGGCCTGGATCTGGAGGGTGCACGGCGGCGTTTCCGCGCCAACCTTGAAATCGCCGGCGCGGATGCCTTCGCCGAGGATGCCTTTTATGGCGGGCCGGACGAGCGCCGGCCGTTCACCATCGGCACGGTCCAGCTGCTCGGCCACAATCCCTGCCAGCGGTGCGTGGTGCCGACTCGCGACCCGGACACGACGGAACCGATTCCGCACTTCCAAAAGATCTTCATGGAAAGGCGGGAAAGGCATTTTCCCGCCTGGGCCGACGCGCGCCGTTTCAACCATTTCTACCGTTTTGCGGTGAACACGTCGATCAGTCCGACCGAGGCGGGAAAAGTCATCCGGGTGGGCGATCCGGTCCTTTGCGGTCCGGCGCGGCGGCGTTGACGACAAAACCGATCCAGCGCCTGGCGGGGCAGAGCCGTCCGGCAAAATCACATCGGGGCGTATGGACGGGGTTACGAAAAAGGTGAAACACCGCCAACGCCCCGGTCAGCACCGCGGCAAAACCCCAGGCATACGGCAAGTAAGTTTTTCCATGCCTGAATAAATCAATGGCCACAAAGCCGCAAATGACCATTTCGATCGCACCGATTGACGCCAGCAGGCGCGGATGATGATGGAGGTGCAGCTTGGCATAGACAAATGCGCCGGTGAGAGCCACCAAGGCCAGGGCGGTCGCCCAGCAGATGGCGATGAACACCTTGTATCCCTCGGGGTGCTCAAGTTTATCCAAACCTTCCATGAAAAATTGAAATGCGAGCAGGAAATGAAGGAAGACCTGCACGCGCTCGATTTTCGAAAGTGCCTTGGATGCAGATGACATGGCCCGGAAAAACCATCTCAGCGATGAAGCGACTGGTAGATGGAGTAAAGGTTGTTGAGGGAGTGCAACACCGCCGGTACCAAAACCGACCGGCTGCGATAGCGGGCCAACCCCAGGATGATGCCATCCAAAAAAATCATCACGATTGTCATCCATTCGTAGCGAAAGTGCAGCACGGCCCAGGTCGCAGCACAGAAAAAAATCGCACCCCATGCACCGATCCTGGTCCGGCTGATGAGATGAAAAATCAGTCCCCTCCAGAGAATTTCCTCCGCCATCGGCCCCAGCAACCCGATCGCAAGAATCCGTAGGGCGACAATGAGCGGAGGATAGTGCCATGGTCTGGGCTGCTCCATTCCAAGCAGGTTGCTGCTGATTTCACCGACGACAATCCAGCCGATCCCGATTCCCAGCCAAAGCAGGAACACCGACCATTTCGGCCAAATCAAGCCCAGATCCTCCCACCAAGCCGCATGGTGCAGGCGGGCTGCGCGCAGGCGCATCGCAAGTAAAACCACTCCAATGGTAAAACACGGCCCCGCCACGTTTAGCAGCGTCGATTGCAGCTGTGCATCCATTTGATTAAAAACTGCGTAACCCGAAAAGCTGCTGTAGTACCATCGCCAGATCGGTGTCAATCGCGTAGCCGGAGCCCTGCGGGTAGATGAGCGATTTGGAGGGGTGCTCGCGCTGCGATTTACCGTCGGCCCAGATCACCACCGGCTGCTCCGGCGCCAAACCGGCGGCCTCGTTCGCCTCGAGCGGCGTCCAGCGGAACGGGAGGCCGGTCCAGTCGCAGGCGATTTCCCATCCGGCCACCACGCCGGACGGCGGCAGCGGTTTGGTCAGCAGCGAAGGATAGCGCTGGACGAAATCGGGCACCTTGGCGGTGGCGAGGCGCACCCGCACCGCCGGCTGCATTTGCGCAAAATAATCGGCGAAATTGTTCACCTGGCGGGTGCGGAACTTGTTGAGGAAATCCAGCGGATCGAAGCCCATCAGATTGAACCCATTCCAGATGCCGTGCTCATTGGGGTCGGGGAATTTTTTCCAATCATACCAGGCCTGGAAATCGCGCGTGATCATCAGCCCTATTTCAAAATGCAGATGGGCGCGCTCCACCGGGAAAGGATAACCGCCGGCGGAGTGGCCCATCCGGGCGATAACCTGGCCGCCCGCCACATTCGCCCCGGCCGCGACGCCCGGCGCCACCGCCGCGAGATGCGCATAGAGGGTGTAAACCGCCGGCGTCATTCCCGGATGCTCAATCACGATATAGCGGCCGTAGGTGCTTTCCTCCGGCCGGAGATTGACGTAGCGCACCACGCCGGGCAGCGCGGCAAAAATCGCATCGAGCGGCTCGCCGCGCGCATCACGACGGACCGGCTTGAGGTCAATGCCCTCGTGAAACTGGTGGCCGTTGCTGCGCACGCCGCCGAAACAGCCGGACTCCGGCTCGCCGGACTCGGTCGGCTGGATGTACTCGGGAAACGGCCGGCCCTCCGCCCAGGCCCGGTTCGGCGTCGGCCAGACGAAGTCGATGCGCTGGGCGCGCAGCGTCGCCACGCCGATGAGAAAAAGCAGCAGCAGCCGTTTTTTCATGCCGAAGCGGGCTCGGAAAGCTTTTCGAGAATTTCCCCACCGACGGCATCGGCCAGCAGCCGCCCGCGCGGCGTCAGCCGGAGCGTGCCGTCCGTCAGCTCGGCCAGGCCCTCGGCGACAAAGCGCGCGGCCAGCGCCTCGGCCGCCGGCCACGGTGCATCCGGCCAGCGACTACGCAGCGCCGGCAGGTTCACGCCTTCATTCATGCGCAAGCCGAAGATCAGCGCGTCCTCGGCCAATAACGCCGGCGTCAGCCGCACGCGCTGTTCGGTCATGCGCTCGCCGCCCGCCACCAGGGCGAGCCATTTGTCCAGATCGGCGATGTTGGCGCCGCGCCAGCCGGCGTGCTGCGAGGCCGCGCCTGGCCCCAGGCCGACCCATTCGTGCATGCGCCAGGTGGCGACGTTGTGCCGGCAGGCGTGACCCGGCCGGGCGAAGTTGGAAATTTCGTATTGCGCGTAGCCGGCGGCGGCCAGCTCGTCCGCGGTCAGCTCGTAGAATCGCGCTTCGGTCCCGACGTCGCGTTTCACCTGGCCGCGCGAGAGTTTCAACCATAACGCGGTGTCCTCTTCGAAGGTCAGGCAGTAGGTCGAAATGTGGTCCGGCCCGAGCGCGGCCGTTTCGCGCAGGTCCGCCCGCCACGCCGACTCATCCTGGCCGGGCACGGCGAAAATCAGATCGAGATTGACGCTGGCAAACCCCGCCGCCCGCACGCGTTCGTAGGCGCGAAGCGCCTGTTCACGCGTATGGCGCCGGCCGAGCGCGTCGAGCAACGCCGGCTGCAGGCTCTGCACGCCGAGCGAAAGCCGCGTCACGCCGGCTTCGCGCAATGCCGCCAGCCGCGCCTCGGTGACCGAACCGGGCGCGAGCTCGACCGTCCATTCGACGGCCGCGCCGTCCAGGCGGGCCCGGACAATTTCACCGAGCTTTAGCAAGTCGCGCGGCGCCAGCAGACCGGGGGTGCCGCCGCCCCAGAAAACCGTCGCCACCGGCCCCGTCCAAGCCACCAGGGCCGCCTCGTCGGCCACACCGGCAAGGAACCTGGCGATGTCTTTTGCGGTCGGTGCAACCTGGTAAAATGCGCAATAATCACAGGTTGATGCGCAGAACGGCACATGGACATAAAGTCCAACCGCCCGCCCGCCCGCGGCGGCTTTTTCTTGCGCTGGTGCAAAATCGCTCATTACAAACACACTGCGGGCTTTAACCGGAATCCGTTCAAAAACCCAATGCATAAAAACCACTTCGTCCACGCGAGAAAATTCGCCCTCGGCCTCGGCGCCGCGCTCTGCCTCTTCCTGACCGGCTGCGGGCTGAAGATCGTCAATCTGACGCCGTCGACGCTGCCGGAAAACCCCTCGCAAATTTATACCATTTCCGCCCGTATCGAGACGAGAAACAGCGACATCGTCGAGGGCAGCGTTGTGCCGCACCTCATCATCGACGGCCAGGACCTGATCATGAAGAAGAGTCCGCTTGGCGGCGATATTTACCAGCTCGACTACCAGCTGCCCCCGGGACGCGACGAGTTCGCCTATTACATTCTGGTCAACTACAAGATCAATAACGGCGGCGGCGCCAGCACCGACAGCGAAGCCTACATTGAGACGGTGCATGTCAAGATCGCCAGTCGCTATGTGCTCTCGCTCGAGACCAGTCGCGGTCCGGTCGGCGCACGGATCAGCGTGCTCGGCCGCGGTTTCACTCCGCAGGACATCGTTTATTTTGAAAACACGCCCGCCCGCACGGTCTACGAATCGCCCAGCTCATTGAGCTTTTTCGTCCCCTCGGTCGAGCCGGGGCACGATTACAAAGTCTCGATCAGCGGCGCCTCCGGCAGCTCGCCGGTCGGCACCTTCCGCGTCGATGCCCTGCAAGTCCAGGTTTCGCCCGCCTCGCTCACCTTGCGCACCGGCGAGCGCCAGCCGCTCACTTTCACCATGCCCGTCACCGCCCCGCCCGGCGGCCTCCTCCTCGATGTCACCACCGATGTGCCTGACAGCGTGATCATGCCCGAGGTGGTTGTTCCCGCCGGCGGCAATTCTGTCACCGTCACCGTCCAGGGCGGCCGGCCCGGTTCCGGCACGCTCGTGCTCAAGGGTTACGGCGAAGGCCAGCTGACCATCCCGATCACGGTGCAGTAAGGCGCCGGTTTTTCGGGCAAATTACGGACGGGCCGGCTCTTGGGCCGGCCCGCCTCGTTTGGGCCCTTCGGCCTTGCGTCCGGCCAGGGAGGCGGGCACTTTCTTTCCTTTTCGCATGAATCCGAACGTTCGCAACATCGCCATCATTGCCCATGTTGACCATGGCAAGACCACGCTGGTGGACAAATTGCTCAAGGAGGGCGGCGTCTTTCGCGCCAACCAGCAGGTCGCCGAGCGCGCCATGGACTCGATGGATCTCGAGCGCGAAAAAGGCATCACGATCAAGGCGAAGAACACCGCCGTGCACTGGCACGACAAGACGATCAACATCGTCGACACCCCGGGCCATGCCGATTTCGGTGGCGAGGTCGAGCGCGCGTTGCGCATGGTCGACGGCGTCCTGCTCCTCGTCGACGCCTACGACGGCCCGCAGGCCCAGACCCGCTTCGTCCTGCGCAAGGCCCTCCAGCACGGCCTCAAGGTCATCATCGTGATCAACAAGATCGACCGCGAGAACGCCGACCCGAAAAAAATGTACGACAAGGTCCTCGAGCTGCTGCTCGAGCTCAACGCCAACGAGGAGCAGTTCAACGCCCCGGTCGTCTACGGCTCCGGCCGCGACGGCTACATGATGAAGCATCTCGGCGACGAAAAGAAGGATCTGACGCCGCTCTTCGAAACCATCCTCGACCACATTCCGCCGCCCTTCGCCAAGACCGGCGAGCCGTTCCAGATGCTCGTCTCCAATATCGACTGGAGCGATTACGTCGGCCGCATCGCCATCGGCAAGATCCTCGCGGGCCGGGTCGCCGTTGGCGACAACGTCTGGATCACGCGCCATAACGACCCGAAGAAGACGCGGGCCAAGATCACCAAGGTTTTTGAGTACTCCGGCCTGACCACCTCCGAGTCCGTCAATGGCGTCGCCGGCAACATTGTCGGCCTCTCCGGCTTCGAGGACATCGACATCGGTGACACGATCAGCGCCGAGGAGGAGGCGCATCCCCTGCCCTTCACCGAGATCGACCCGCCCACGCTCGAGATGCAGATCGCGGTCAACGACGGTCCGCTCGTCGGCCGTGATGGCAAGCTCGTCACCTCGCGCCAGATCCGCGACCGACTCTACAAGGAGGCGAAGACGAACATTTCCATCAAAATCGAGGACACCGCCGCCGCCGCCGTGTTCAACATCAAGGCCCGCGGCGCCATGCAGATCGCCGTGCTGGTCGAGACCATGCGCCGCGAAGGTTATGAACTGCTCGTCTCGCGCCCGACCGTCATCACCCGCACGGTCAACGGCCATGTCCACGAACCCTATGAAACCCTCTGGGTCGAGGTGCCGGAGGAATGCGTCGGCGCCGTGATGCAAAACCTCGCCAATCGCAAGGGCCAGATCACGAACATGGAAAAGCATCCACACTCCACCATGGTCGAAGCCACCATCACCACCCGCGGCCTGATCGGCTTCGAGATCGACCTCGTCAACGCCACCAGCGGCCGCGGCGTGATGAGCCATTTGTTCAAGGAGTACGGCCCAGCCGCCGGCGAACTCACCACCCGCCTCACCGGCACGCTCGTGGCCACCGAGGCCGGCACCACCACTGCCTACGCCCTCGAGGCCATCCAGGAGCGCGGCAAGCTTTTCGTCGGTCCGGGCGAGGAAGTCTACGAAGGCATGGTGGTCGGCGAAAATCCGCGCCAGGAGGACATCCCGGTCAATGCCAGCAAGTCAAAACAGCTGACCAATTTCCGCTCGCAGGGCGAAGGCAAGGGCATCCAGCTCATCCCCGCCACCAAGCTCTCGCTCGAGCGCGCCATCGAGTATATCGCGTCGGACGAATTCGTCGAGGTCACGCCGAAGAATCTGCGCCTGCGCAAGCGTATCCTCAAACAGGTCGACCGCCGCAAAGCCAGCCGCGCCGAACGTGGGGGATGAACCCGCTACCGTGTCAGCGAACCTAAGTAGTTCCCGGCGTTTGGACCAAAGAGATTTTTCAGATAGGCAAAAAATTCGGGTTGATTTTCCTTGATCTTATCCCGCTCGAAAGGCTCCTGCGCGGTCACGCCGAACAAATAAGTGGTCGCGGAACAGGCAAAAAATTCGCGATTGTTCTCCATCATGTGCGAATTCGCCGCGAAGGCTGTGATCGTTCTGGCCTCTTCAAAATAGCCTAAGATGGTCCGGTTGCCGAAGCCGCCATCCAAGCGTTGGTCATGAAAAGCGTGCAGCAGCTCATGCAAAAGCACCGGCTTGTGTCCGACCCTTACGATGCCGGCGGCCACCCGCACGCTCTTGGTCCTGGCATCGTAGAGGCCAGGAGTAGGCATTGAAAAGGTGCCGG
>DASRHD010000315.1:0-7235 GCA_035650695.1 Opitutaceae bacterium | reverse complement strand
CGATGAAGACCGAGGTGTAAGCCTTCGCCTCGGTATTGGCCAATTCGAGCGAGCACCGGTTTTGGCTGAAAAGCACCGGCCCGGGGGCGACCGCCCCGACGATGCTGTTGATGGTCGAGTCGGCGAAGGCGGTTTCCCAGTTCAAGCCCTCGGCTTTGCCGGCAAGGAGCATGCCGATGATTTCGGCTGCCCGGGTGACGGGCCGAGGCTTTTCCACCGGCGTGCCGAAATTGAAAATCAGTACGGAGGCGGCCATGGCGGTCCCTTCGTTTTTCACGGTTCCGCCGGTGGCGAACTGGTTTCCTTGGATGGAATACGCGCCCAGTCCGTTGACGGCCAAGGCCAGACCGAGGGGGACCTTGACGACGTTTTCCTGGACGACGAGGGCGGGAACGTCGCCGAGATAGATCGTTCGCGATTCGATGAAGCCGGGATTGTAGCTAGAAAAATTCTCAAAATATTTTACCCAGCCAACGGTGTCGGCCGGCGGCGTGACCATGGCGAGGCAAATGCCGGCGCGGTAGCCGGAAAGGCTCTGGACATTGGCGGTGCTCCAGTCGCGCAGATCGAGGATTTGATTGCGGCTGATTTCGACCTGTTCGCCGTGCAGGACGAAGATTCCGCACACCGGGTCCTTCAGAGTCTCCCCGGTATTGGTGATTTGGTTGTCCCGCACCACCACGCCGGCGACGTCCGGCAGGCTGATCGCGCCGTAGCCCATAAAAACGCTTTGTTCCTGGGTCAGGGTGGTGATCGGCCGATTCGGACAAGCGGTGATTTCATTTTCAACGATGAAGAGGCCATGGACGGTGACGACCTCCTGCTGGTTGCGAATGTCGAAAAATCCCACTGGTCCGATGCCGCAAAGGCCCATGTCGCGGATGCGGTTGTTTTCAATATGGAGGTTTTTTATCCGGCCCTCGACCACGATCCGGGCCTTGTCTCCGTTGCTGTTGTAAATGTAGGTGCTCGGGAAAAGAAGGGTCTGCTGGCAGCATTCGCCCGTGGGCTGGTCGGGCGGAAATACACCGATCACGCCGCCGACGGGATTTCCCTTCAAATCAATCCCGGTCAGGCTTCCCAGCGTGATACCGTTGCCGCGGCCGCCCTGAATTTCATTCCGCAGGATGTAGATGTCGGTCGAAATTCCGCCGACCTGGATTCCGCCCGTGCCGGCCGGCTGCATGGCCTTGGCGCCGGTCGAAGGCAGGTGGGTGATTATATTTACCGACGGGATGGACAGATATTCCGTGCTGGGAAGCTTGTACTGGATCTCGAGCGCTTTATCCATCTGGACGAAGCCGTTGAGGGGAACAACCACGTGGGTGCCGATGGAGGCGGATTTGGCCGGCGCGAGGTCGCCCTGCACGACACTCGGCAATACCGCGGTTGAAAGCGTTCCGACCCAATTGTCCTGCACCTTGATTTCCGTGCCGCTGACATAGATCGCCGGGTAGTTGCTGTTCACCTCGGCCATGGCAATTTTGCTGCGTTCAATCGTCACGGCGCTGCTTTGGATGACATCGATGGCCGGCCGGTTGGAGGAGAGCACGATCAGGTCGCGCATTTCGACGTCCTTGGTTCCCTTCGACTTGATCCGCGAAATAGCCAGCGTGTTGGTGCCGGCGATGTAAGGATAGGCGGCGATCTGATCGAGAAGAATGCCGATGCAGCCGGTGTCGGCCTCGACGACAAAGGATTCGAGGCGGATATGCTGGGAGTTTAGCACCGTGATGACCGGACGATGGTTGACGGTCACGTTGGTTGCCGGCTGGAGGCTGGGAGAAATGATGCGGGTGTCCGGCCCGCAACCGAAGATCGAGACATCGACGCGCCCGGCGATTTCGACGTTTTCGAAGTATTGTCCGGCCAGCACGCAAATCTCGCCTCCCTCCGGCGGCAGATGCTTGATCGCCTCGTTGATCGAGGTGTAGTCGCCGACCGAGTTGGAGCCGTCGCCGACGTAGTAGGTGACGCAGGTGTCGCTTCCCAGCTGGGTGAGCGGCGGGAAGGAGCGGCGGCAGTCCTCGACGGTGAAGGTTTGCTTCTGCAAATCCCAATGGACGCAGGCGAGGGGTGCGCGATGGATCGGCGTGGTCAGCGGCGGCTGATAATTGTTTCCATCGCTGCCGCAGGGCGGCCATTCGATCTGGCCGGTGGCGGTGCGGGCGGGGATGAGCCAATAGTCGCCGGAGTTGTACTGGCCGGCGGAGAACTTGACCTGGATGCCGTTTTCCAGATCGATCCAGGTGTCGGCCGCCAGATTGACGCCGTCGGCTCCGGCGGAAGCGCCAAACTGGTCCCAGCGGCGAACCCGGGCGTTGATCGACGGGTCGATGCCGACGGCGGGCTGCTGCAAGACCAGCGAGAGGGTATTCGGCACCGGATTCTGCACCTGGATCAAGGATCCCGGCTGGTTCGGAGTCGGGCCGAAAAGGTAGCTGTCGTCGGTCAGTTCGACCCAGTTGTTGGCCTGATAGCCGAGGTTTGCGTCGGGCCCGAGGCTGTTGACCGTGAGGGTATTTGACGAAACCTCGGTGATGGCGGAAACGACGGAGCCGTTTTCGCGCGACCATTTGAAAGTGGCGGTCTTGCCGTCGCCGCCGTGATGAATCTCCACCCGGTAGAGCTGGTTCTCCAGGCCGCGATAGCCGGCTTGCGGCGTCGGTTCACACGGGCAATCGCCCGAACCGGGATTGGTCCGGGCCCAGAGCTTGCCGGTTCCGGGCGTGCGGACTTTTTTATACATGTCGGCGCAGCACGCGCCCGGTTGGTTGTTGGCATTGGCATTCGAGACCGGTTCCGCCACCACGCGCCAAACCGTTTGCAGGCGCGCCGTGGTGTCGGCCTGGCCGATGGCCGGTTCGCGCAGGCAAGGATCATCCAGGACCGTGATCAACCGCTGCCAGACCTCGAGATAAAGCTGGAGGGCATAGGCGGAGCCGCTGGTGACTTGCTGGAGCAGCTCGGCGTCGGTCGCGCCGGGATTGATCAGATAGGGCTGGTTGGAATAATCCAATATCTTGTGGCTCTCGCAGAGGATGCCCTCGACATAATACCGGCCGCGGCCGATCAGGATGGTGTTGGCATCCGGCACGGTGATTTTGAAGCCGGCGTCGCCTTTCGGTCCGCCAAAAGGACCGATGATGTCGGTGATTTCCGTGTCGCGGATGTGCTGGTCGATGGCCTGCTGCTCGTTGGCATCGGCGTCCAGCGCGACGCGCCCCTGTTGTTGCAACACTGCGGTATAGTGTTTGTTCAGGTTGTGCCGGATGCGGCTGAAATCGCCTTTCATGGGAGGTGCCTTGTTTTTCTGGTTGGGGAATGAATTAAATGAGGTGGGCGCCAAGCCCGAGCTGGGCGAGTTCGCCGGCATCGTCGCCGGCCTCGCAGGGACCGCCGTGGCGGACGCCATAGCCGTAACCGTAGAGGCGGCGCTCGCGCGGCTTCACCACGGGCTGGGAGGGCTCGAGGAAGATGCCGGCCTCCATTTCGACGGGAAGAAATTCCGGCGCGACGAGCTGGACGTTGCGGATGCCGAGGGTCTCCTTGCGGTTGTGGAAGGCGCCCATCTCCGCGCCGTCGTCCGCGCCGGTCCAGACCGCCATCGGCACGTAACCGCTGAGCATGGCGTAGGCCGGCTGGCCGTATTGGAGGGTGATGAAATTCGGCCAAAGCTCGGCTTCCTCGCCGGGATTGCCGGGAATGCAGCGGTATTTTTTCGGCGTAATGTTGTCGACCGGCACAAAACAAAACCGGACGCATCCGACCTGGACGCGGCTCGACCAGACGGCGGCCTTCCAGGGATCGTAGCGCGGCCGGCGCGCCACAAAAAGGGTGTTGGAGGCGAGTTGCATCGTGCGGGTCCAGAGCTTTCCGACGACGGTGCATTCCTCGATGCGCAGATCGGCGCCCTCGGAGGCGAGATCGGCGCCGGCGTAAGCGATGTTGCCGGGGCAGCAGCTGTCGATGATGCTCGAGCTGAGGCACGCGCTGCCGCCGGCCGCGATGCCGATCGGCCCGCTGATGCAGTTCGAAAGGGTGAGCGAAACACCGATGGCGGACGCGACGATGCTCGGCTCGCCCGGTTCGGTGGGCTTGCCGTCGCGGGTCAAGGCGATCCCCGGCACGAGCGTTGAATCCATCAGGTTCACCCCGCAGGCGTCGCCGGCGACTTCGATGGCGCCGGAAATCCAGAGGCCGCTGACGAAGAGCTGTCCCAGGGGAAGCGTGGTGCCGCCCGGACCGGGAACCTGTACGCCCTGCACCTGGATATTGCCCTTCATGGTGGTGCAGGAGCCGTCGAAGCTGGGGGCGCCGCCGGCGTGAATCTCTGCGGCCAGAATCCAGAGCTGGCTGCCCGACGGCAGCTTGATTGCGGCGGTCCCGGTCAGATCGGCGCTGATCGACTGGTAGCCGGGGAGAAGAATCAGGCCGACGGCGCCGGGGGCGAGCGCATTCCAGGCGGCGACCGCCGACTCGAGGGTCGGCGTGGCGGCAGCTCCGACCTGCGCGACAAAGGAGGGGGCCGCCGGTAGGCTGACCGTCCGGGCGTAGGCGCCGCCACCCATGTATCCACCAAATCCATACGTATATGAAATCGTAAGCTGCCGGGGAACGGCGGTATTGGCGGCGAACTGAATCCGTCCCAGCATCGGGTCGATGGCGATCTTGCCGGGCATGGTGCAGCCCCAGTCGCAGCCCGGGCCATCGAAGAGATCGCGGCAGCAGATGTGCGACGCGGGAATCGGCGTGCCGTTGGCCTTGAGGACAAAGCTCGGACCGTAAAAGGCCGTGATGTCCTTGTTGAATTCGCGGCGGCGGATGGGCTGGGGCACGTCGAGCCGGGTGGTGAGCGAGGCGAAGGACTCCCGTTCCGGCACGGCGGTGAACAGCGGCATGTTCTGGCCCAGCGGGCTGAACATGTAGCGCTGGGAGTCGACCTTGAAGGGCGCCGTGTCGGTCACGGTCAAGTTCTTGGCCCAGCGCCAAAGGTAGATTCCGATGTCGGGAATGTTGAAACGGCCCCCGCCGTGCAGATCGACCTCCAGCGGCGTCGGGTCGGGATCGGCGGTGGGATGCCAGCGCGGGGCGATGCGCCGGACGTCGATGGTGCGGTTGAGGGTGTCGAACGCGGTGCCGAGCCGGTCGAGCTGCACGCCGTGGCGGAGGTCGACCGTGGCCAGATTATGCGGGCGGAGGTGACGCATGCTTTGCGTCGTGATCAACCGTTTGAAAAATTCCACACCGACCGCCGGCAGGCCGGACACGTCCATCGAGACCTGTTCCAGATCGATCAGGGTGCCTTTGCGGCGGCGATAGCCGATGGTGTTGCCGACATAGGCCCGTTGCCCGATTCCGGCCGCCAGCTCATAGATCAGGTCCGCGCCGACCAGATCGCCGATGTAAGGCACGGCCCAGGAGGCGCAGGTCTCGATGAATTCGTCGGCGTAAAGCTGGCGGATGTTGTCCTGCAGGACGTTGACCTGGGTGGCGACCACGCCGAGCAGCGCCTTCAATGGCTCCCCGTTTTCCGCGTCGCGCGTGCGATAAATCGCGGGCAGCAGCTCGTAAATCTGTTCGGGAGTGAAGCTCATGAGGAGGAGACGATCAGGCCCTGGCAGGCCGGATCGAGGGTAAGCAGTTCAGCCGCGAGCAGGGTTCCTTCCGGACCGGGCAGGGGGGAGGCGGCGCGCAGCACGGTCGGAAGCGGCGTGGAGGGCCCGAGGTCGGAGCGGTAGAACGTCGTGAGCTCGACGCCGATCACGCCGGGCACCTGCTGGATCACGGCGATGACTTCGCTTTGCGCCACGCCCTGGCCGAAATTCCGCTGGTCGAAGCTGAAGGCCGCGGTCAGCGACGTCCACACCTGGGCGAGAACCAGCTTCACATCGTAGTTGTTGGTGTCGATTTGGATGTTGGCCCCAATTTCGAACAGCCGGGACGTGTAGGTCTGGACAAAGATCGGGACGTAAGGATTGCCGATGTGGTGAAGCGCCGCGATGAGGTTGTCGGTTGTCGGGCTTTCGATCGCCGCGCCTTCCGGTCCGGCAACGGTCAGAAAAACGCCCTGGACATCGCCAAACCACGTCAGGGTGGCCAGCGCCTTGGCGATGCCGCCGAAGACGAGGCAATAGTTTTGGTAATCCTCGAGCGAAACCACACGGTCGAGGGTGAGCACGTGCAGGGGCGCGCTGGTGCGTGCCGTTTCGGCCGTGTCGGGGTCGCTCGCGCCGGTGGCGGGCGCGGGATTGATCGAGCTTTTCAGTCCCTGCGGACGGTCCAGCGGGAGGGTGAGCTGGCCGGCCTGCACCAGGCCGCCGAGCCCGATGCCCACGCGATAGACGGCGCGGATGTTCATCTGCCCGGTCGGCGTGCGCGCGCCGTTGCGTCCATCGCCAAACTGGATGGTCACGGCCCCGTCCTCGTTCATGACCGTGGTGAAGACGCGGTCGCTGGGGCCGGAGGAAAGGAAATTGCCGACCTCATGCCACTGCAGATTGTTGACCCAGACCTGGAGGGTGGAGACGACGCCGAGGCCGGTGGAAGAACTCAGGTAGGTAAGGGGCTTTTGCTTGAGGGTGAATTGCAGGGCGGCATTGGTCGAATCGCCGTTGCCCAGGATTTCATTCACCGTCTGGCCGTTGGTGGCGAGGGAGACGTTGGCGTTAACCGTGACCGTGCCGCGGTCGTAGAGGTTGGCCAGCGCCTGCTCGAAAGTCAGGAGGGTGGCAGGCCCGTTCGGATCCGCGGCGGTGAGGATGAGGGCCTCGCTCACGACCGGATCCTTAGAATCGGCGGGCAGGAGGAGAAAGTCACCGGTGTTCTGCAGCGTGCCCGCCACGCCGCTCGTCGTGATGACCTGCCATTCCTGACTGGTGGGCGGAAATTGCGCGATGATGAAAATCTGGCCCGACGTCACCGGCTGGCCGGCGGCGGCGCCTTCGGGAACGAACCCCGCCGGATTGGCCGTGAGCGCCTGCAGCCGGAGCCGCTGGCCGAAAACGCCGACGGCTTGACCGACGTTGAGCTCCTGCACGCCGGCAATGCTCAGCGAGTTGCCTTCGACCGGGACGAGCAAGCCGGGCTGACGTCGATAAACGGCGTCGTAGCTCCAGGTCTCGCGATAGGGCGGATCGACCGGCGTGAGTTCGGCGCTCTGCACGTAGACGGCTTCGCTGCGGGTGTGTTCGACGATGTCCTGCAGCAATTCCGTCGGCGCGGAGCTGATCGAG
>DASRHD010000314.1:0-11049 GCA_035650695.1 Opitutaceae bacterium | reverse complement strand
AAGCTGCTCATGTGGGCGTTTCTCGCCTCGGACTGCATGTTCTTCGGCTGCCTGATCTCGACCCACCTGATCTACCGGTTGCATCCGCCCCCCGGCAATCCGGACCCGCGGGAAATCTTCAACCCCCCGCTCACCTCGTTTTCCACCTTCATCCTCCTCATGTCCTCGCTGCTCATGGCCCTGGCGGTCAACGCCATCCAGCGCGGCAACGTCCGCAGCATGCGTCACGCCCTGCTCGGCACGATCTTCTTCGGCTGCATCTTCCTCACCTGCCAGGTCTATGAGTTCAGCGACTTCGTGTTCGACAAGCACATGACGATCACGAACTGCATTCTCGGCTCGACCTTCTTCACCCTCACCGGCACGCACGGCTGTCACGTGGCGATCGGCGTTCTCTGGCTGACCTTGATGTATATCCGCTCGTTTCAGCCGGCCGAGGGTGCCTCCGGCAACGCCTGGTTCCTGCGCAACCTGCTCCACATCGCCTTCTTTGTCGCCGCCATCGGCCTGAGCATGTACCTCGTGCTCGATCTGGTGCACGGCCTGCAGGCAACCGCTGTCTCCGCCGCGCTTTCCAACTTCGTCCGCCACGACGCGCTCTTCCTCGCCGGCGCCATCGTCGCCTACATTGTCCTCATCCTGCTTGGCCGCTCCCGCGGACCGGTCAGTTTCGACGAGGCCAACGCCATCGACGTCGAGTCGATGGGCTTGTACTGGCACTTCGTCGACATCGTCTGGATCGTCATTTTCACCGCCGTCTACCTCCTCGAATACATCTGACCATGAGCGACACCGCGTCCTCCGCCCACGCCGTCGGCCCCGCCCACGGCGAAAGCAAGTTCCATATCTTTGTCCAGCTCGCCATGATCCTCGCCGTCATCACCGGCGTGGAAATCGTCATGGTTTACCTGCCGTTCGCCTATGCGGTGATCTTTACCATCCTGGTTGTCCTCTCGGCGGTGAAGTTTCTTTGCGTCATTTTCTATTTCATGCACCTGCGCTGGGACAAGGCCTTCTGCACCATCCTGTTTTTCATCGGCCTGATCCTGGCCGGCGGGACGATGTGGGTGCTGCTGCGGGTCTTCAGCGTGGCGGACAGCAAACCGCTGACCTCGAGCTTCAACCGCGCCCCGCCCGCCGCGGAAACGATCTGGACGGCGTGACGGGAAGCGTTTGAATTTATCCGACCCAACGGCGGCCCGCGGGCCGCCGTTCGTTTTTTCACCATGATCGACTGGCGCCACTGGCACAACGAGCCGTACCTCGTGGGCGGCCTGATCCTGCTCGGCTGGCTTTATGCGGTCTTCACCGGACCGCTGCGCGGCTGGCTGGCGCCGGCCGAGCCTTATCCGCGGCGGCAAGCCTGGTATTTTTATTCCGCGCTCTTCCTTTTCTACCTCACGGTCGGCTCACCCCTCGACCAGATCGCCGAGCGCTTCCTGCTCTCCGTCCACATGCTGCAGCACCAGCTGCTGATCTACCCCTGCGCCGCGCTTTTCCTTCTCGGGCTGCCCGCCTGGCTGGTGCGGCCGGTCACGGCGGCACGCCCGCTCCGCGGCCTCCTCTGGTTTTTCACCCGGCCGCTTGTTTGCGGCCTGATCTACATCCTGACCTATTCGCTTTGGCACGCCCCCGGACTTTACGAGGCGACCCTGCAAAACAAGATGATCCACGTCGGGGAGCACCTGATGTTTTTTGGCGGAGCGCTCTTTTACTGGTGGCCGGCGCTCAGCCCCTCGCGTGAATTCCCGCCGATCAGTCATCCTGGCCAGATGCTCTACCAAACCTTCGTTGTCATTGGCATGACCCCGGCCTTTGCCTACATCACTTTTGCCGACCGCGTGCTTTATCCGACTTATGCCTATGCGCCCCGGCTGATTGCCAACTTCACCCCGGCGGAGGACCAGCTCCTCGCCGGCATTCTCATGAAAATCATCGGCATGGGCGTCGCGCTGCTCGTATTCGGATGGAGCTTTTTTAACTGGTACCGTGAGACCGGCGGCGCGGGCGGGCCAAAAAAAGAGCGCGCCGCGGCGCGCTCGGAAAAAAACTCCCTTTGACCGGGGTCAGGCCTTTGCCCCCGCGCTGATCAGGTCGTCGACCGAGTCGCTTTCGACGTTGAGATCGGCAAAAAGCCACGAGGAAAGGTAGCGCTCGGCGCAGGAGGGAATGACCGCCACGATCTGCTTGCCCTTGTTTTCCGGCCGCTTCGCGACCTGCAAGGCGGCCCAGATGATCGCGCCGGAGGAGATGCCGACCGGAATACCCTCGACCTTGCACACTTCCTTGCTGATCGGGGCGGATTCATCCTCCTTCACCGCGATGACCTCGTCGTAGATCTTGGTGTTGAGCACGGCGGGGATGAAGCCGGCGCCGAGACCCTGCAGCTTGTGCGGGCCGGGCTGGCCGCCGGAAAGCACGGGCGAGCCGGCGGGCTCGACCGCGATCATTTTTACGCCCGGCTTGCGCTGTTTCAGCACCTCGCCCACGCCGGTGATGGTGCCGCCGGTGCCGATGCCGGCGATGACGATGTCGACCTTGCCGTCCGTGTCCTTCCAGATTTCCTCCGCGGTGGTCCGGCGATGGACGGCGGGATTGGCGGGATTGGCGAACTGCTGCAAGATGACGCTGTTGGGAATTTTGGCCGCCAGTTCCTCCGCCTTGGCGATCGCGCCCTTCATGCCTTTCGGGCCCTCGGTGAGGACGAGCCGGGCGCCGAGGATTTTCAGCAGCTTGCGCCGTTCGATCGTCATCGTCTCCGGCATGGTGAGGATGAGCTTGAGACCCTTGGCGGCGGCGACAAAGGCGAGCGCGATGCCGGTGTTGCCGCTCGTCGGCTCGATCAGGACGCTCTTCTGGTTGATTTTCCCCGACTTGAGCGCGTCATCGATCATGGAAAAACCGATGCGATCCTTCACGCTGGAGAGCGGATTGAAGAATTCGAGCTTGAGGAGAATTTCGGCGAGCGCGCCGTGGACGGCCGCGGTGCGGTTGAGGCGCACCAGCGGGGTATTGCCGATGGTTTCGGTGATGTCGTTGTAGATGCGGGCCATGAGCGTCGTGGGTTGAGGTTATGTTCGGTTTTTGAGTAAAAATTCCAAGATTATTTGGCCATGCCCCAGCGGCGGCGGAGAAAGTGTTCCCAAGGCGAAAAGAGAATCTTGTCCGCAATCAGACCGATGACGAGCAGCACCAGCATGATGCCGACGACCTGGTCCATGGCATTGAGTTCGCGGCCATAGTGCAGCAGCTGGCCGAGGCCGAAGCCGCTGAGAATGGTGACGAAGATTTCCGCCGCCATGAGGGAGCGCCAGGCGAAAGCCCAGCCCTGTTTCATTCCGCTGACGATGAAGGGCAGCGCCGCCGGCAGCATGACCCTCAGCCAGGTGTGCAGACCGCGCGAGCCCATGGTGCGGGCCGCCCGGGCAAAGATCGGTGGAACGTTGCGCACGCCGTTGTCGGTGGCAATGATGACCGACCAGAGCGTGCCCATGACCACGACGAAAAGCATAGCCGCTTCGCTTTGGCCAAACCAAAGCAGCGCCAGCGGCACCCAGCAGACGCTGGGCATGGTCTGCAGCCCGAGGGCCAGCAGACCGAGCGTGTCGTTGAGCACGTTGAAGCGGGCGGTGAGCAGGCCGAGCGGAAGGCCGATGACCAGTCCGCAGCCGTAGCCGATGAGCAGCCGCCGCAAGGTCACCACCGTGGCGGACGCCAGGCTGCCGTCCCGGGCCACGCTCCAAAGATATTCTCCGACGCTGACCGGCGAGGGCAGCAACACCGGCGACCACAGGTGTTTCAAATAAAGTCCCTGCCAGACCAGGATCAGGCCGGCGAAAAACAACAGCGCCTTGAGGGTCCGTTTCATTCCGCCACCTGCACTTCCTCACGAATGGCGTAATTCTTCAGCGCCGCCGTGATGGCGGTGGAATGCCGGGCGAGATCGACGCTGTTGATGTCTCGCGGCCGCGGCAGGTCGATCTTGAACTGCTCGCGGATGCGTCCGGGATGCGGCGAAAACAGGATGACGCGATCGCCGAGACAGGCCGCCTCGCGGACGTTGTGGGTGACGAAGAGGATGGTTTTTTTTCGTTTGCGCCAGATGTCCTGCAGATCGCCGTAAAGCTGCTCGCGGGTGAGGGCGTCGAGCGCGGCGAACGGCTCGTCCATCAGCAGCACGCGGGGGTTGGGCGCCAGGGCACGGGCCAGAGCCACACGCTGTTTCATGCCGCCGGAAAGCTCGTGGACCGCGGCCCTTTGGAATTTTTCCAAGCCGACGAGCGAGAGATAAAACCGGGCAACTTCCAGCCGTTCCGGGCGGGAAAGATTGGGCTTCAATTTCAAACCGAAAAGGACGTTATCGAGCACGTCGAGCCAGGGAAAGAGCGCCGACTCCTGGAACATCATCATCCGGTCGCGGCCCGGCGCCGTGACCGGCGCGCCATCCGCCACCACCCGTCCGCTGTCGGCGTGATCGAGGCCGGCCACGATGTTCAGCAGGGTGGACTTGCCGCAGCCACTCGGACCCACGAGGCAGACGAATTCACCCTCGCTCACTTCCAAGGAAATGTCGTCGAGGGCATGCACCGCCCGGCCGCGCGAGCGGAAGTGCTTGCTCACGTGCTGGACCGAGAGCTTGGACGGCGCTTCGTTCTGGAGTTCGGTTTGAAGGGTCATGGCTTACGGCTGAAAAGGCGGTCGAGGGGGATGGCGTCACGGAGAAATCCGACGCTTTGCGCATCGGCCACCAGGGCTTCGAACTGTTTTTCGGAGAGCTGGTCGGTGAAATGCAGCCGGGGCCAGGCGTGGACGATGAGCGCGATGGACATTTCGCGATGGACATCGGCGCTGAGACCGGCCTGCACCTGTTTCTGCGCTTCCGCCGGATGGGCGTTGATCCAGGCGGTGAGCTCGGCGTGAGCGGCGCGGAATTTTTCCGCCAGCTCCGGGCGAGTTTTCAATAGATTTGCACTCGCGACCAGCACGGTGGTGACGGCGTCATTCTGCTCGAGAAAAATCCGGCCCTTGGCCTCCGACTCGAGGCGGGAAACCCAGGGTTCGACCGTCCAGACGGCGTCAAGCTGGCCCTGCTGGAAGAGCGCGAGCTGGTCGGGATTGGCGGTGGGGATGACCTGCGCATCGCCGCCGATGAGGGTGATGTTAAAGCCCTGTTTTTTCAGCCAGGAACGCGCCGCCACGTCCTGGGTGTTGCCGAGCTGCGGGGTGGCGATTTTTTTGCCGCGAAAATCCGCCGGGGCCTTGATCGGGCCGCCGGCCCGCACCACCAGCGCGGCCCCGCCTTCGGCCGCTCCGGCCAGCACGCGGATCTCGTCGCCGTTGGAGCGGATGTAGGCGTTGAGCGCCGGATTGGGGCCGACGTAGGTAAGATCGATGCTGCCGGCAAAAATCGCCTCCATTGCGCTCGGCCCGGCGTTGAAGGGATACCATTGGAGGGTGACGTCGGGCCCGAGCCGCTGCTCGAACCAGCCGTGGCCCTCGCGCGTGGTCTCGCTTCCGATCACGCCCTGGGCGTGGGTGATGTTGGGAAAATAACCGACGCGCAGCGTGATTTTTTCCGCACGGAGGGAGACGAGAACGGCCAGCGGAAGGACGGCGGCAATGAAGAGGCGAAAAATGAGTTTCATGGCGATTTTTTGAAGGGTTAAATGTCCTGGCCCCAGGCAAGGAAGCCGCGGTATTCGGCGATGATGGCGAGAAGCGCGGCGTGCGCCGCCTCGGCCTGGCGGTCGGCGGAGGCGTGGGCGGGAGTTTCGAAGATAATTTCGAACGGCCGCGGCTTCTGCTCCGGCGGCGGGGCAAGCACGCCCTCGAAGCAGTCGTCAAGAATGCCATCCCGCGCGGCAAAACCGTCGATCAGATTGCGGCAGTCGCGCGGCAAAAGCCGCTCGGAGGCGCGCAATGCCGGCGCCAGCAACTGCTCGTTGAGCAGCCGGTCGTGGGCGTAGCCGTAGAGGCCCTCGCTGGTGTCATCCGCGTGCAGGGCGATGATGCCGTCGAACGCCTGGGTGCGCAACTCCTGCTCGAGGATGCGCACCTCCGGCTGCTCCGAACCGCGCCAGAATTCGCGGTTGAGATCGACGCCGAAGCGGTTGGGGCGGGTGCCGTCCTCATAACCGGTGGGATTGCAGACCGGGTAGCAGACAAGATCGTAGTTGCGCGCCAGCTCAGGATGGCCGGCCAAAGTCTGCAGCAGCTTCAGCAGCGCCTCCGCCCCGGCCGGCTCGTCACCGTGCACCAGCGCGAAAATACCGATGCGTTTCTGCGCCGTGGGTCCCTGCGGCCCGAGAAAAGTGAAACGCGGAATGGTGTAGCGGCGATCCTTGTCCCATTTGAACGAACCCGCCACCGTGCCGATGATCTCGCGACAGTTTTCCGCCAGCCCGAGGAACGGCCAGTACAGCCGCCGGAGCTTGTGGGGATAAACCTGAACAGGATGGTTAAGCATCACCATGGTGAATTTAAAGGTGCTGGCCGTAGGCCATGAAGCTGCAATAGCGCAGCAGGAAACGTTTGAGAATCGACGCCGTGGCTTCGCGATGGAGCTGGGGCGTCCATGCGCCGGGCAGGCGCAATGTGAGCTCGAACGGTTGAAAAGGCAGATCATCCGCCACCGCCAGGGGACCATCCGTGTTGGTGGTGGCATTTTCCCACCGCACTGCAAACGGCGCGATATCCTCCGACAGGATCATCTCCACGTCGGGGGTCGGATTTTCCCAGCGCGGTGCCGTGCGCAGGCGCACCGTCACCGCGTCGTCGCCCGTACCGGCCTCCAGCCGGATGAAGCCGTGGTAGCCCCGCACCCGCGCGTCCTTCTCCAGGAGCGATATCTCGGGCGCGCCGGTCCGCGCCCAATTCTCCCGCGCCAGATCGCGGTCCGGCGCCAGGCCGGCGAGACCCAGCACATCCACCAACGGGAAGAGCGAGAGATTGAAACGCCGGCCAATATCGGGCCTGAGCGCCAGGCATTCGACGAAATGCAGGAGGGAGAGCGTATCGCGCAGGTCACGGTGGTTAAAACCGGCGAGAAAGGCGAACCGCAGTGATTCGGCCGACGCCTCCGGCCCGAAATAGACGAAGCGCGGAATATGGTAGTGACGGGATTCGTGGTAAAAAGGCCCGAGCGGCGAACCGAACACGTAATCGGAGCGTTGCACCAGGCCGTAGAGGGATGAAAGTTGTTCGCCAAAGGCGGCCGGCAACGAGAGGGAAAGCGGCGAGAGCAGCCGGGCGACGGTGGTGAACCGGGAGGAAATTTCCGTGCTCATGACTGATGAGGGGAGCAAACGTGGAAGAGCGGTTTTCAAAATGAGATTTGCACGCGCGTGACGAGGGCCTTCTCGTCCTGGCGGAGAATTTGCGTGGCCGGTGCCGTCGTGCCGGCGCGCCGGAAATGCGTCTGGAAATAATCCTGCGTGACCCGCACGGACTTGGTGAGGTACCAGTTTACGCCGATGCCCCAGCCCGATGCCTCCCTGACGCTGGTCGCCGTGGAAGCGAGCGGCGCGATGCCCTGGAAGACCTTTGGATCGATCCTGAGATCTTCGAAGCGGGCGACGACCTGCCAGGCACCCCACGTCCCGTCGCTCCAGCTGAAGGGTGCCGCGGGCGTGACCCCGGCGTAGGTGGCAGTCTCACCGGTCAGCACGCAGCCGGCGGTGACGGCCCAGGCCCTGTTTTCGACTTGGACTTTGGCCGGAAAGGCGGAAGCGGGATTGGCTGGCGGAGCGGCGGGCCGGGCGTTGACCGTCGACACGACATACTCCGCCAGCGCGCCAAACCGTCCGGCATAATAATAAGCCTGGGGCGAAACGCGCCAGACGTCGCCGTCGGCATAGACCGCGCTGTTGTAGGAAAAAAACGTTTGCTGGCCGGCGGTCTTGTAGCCGGAGGTGACGGCGGAGTGGGTTTTTTCGCGACCCAGGCTGCCGGCCACGCCAAATCCCAGGCCGTGGAGCGGCGACTCCTTGTCGTTGACCCATGGCTGCGAGAACAGGCGCACAATGACGTCCTTGTCATTGTCGAAATCGGAATTGCCGGACGTGCTGAGGGCATCGGGCGTGCCGTTGAAAAGACCGGCCGAATAACTCAACACCCCACCTTTGAAGCTGCCAAGCACCTCGGCGCCGAGGTCGCGATTGGGTTCGAGATTGGTGACCAGGGAGCGCTCGACGAAAAAGGTCGCCGGGTCGCCCTGCAGTTCCTCGAGCCCGATGGGGGCCTTGAACTTGCCGAACTTGAACTGCACCGCCTGGGTCGGCGCCACGGTGAGGTTGGCGTCGAGAACGGAGACGGCCGTGGCATTGCCGCCGCTGCCGTTGCCGAATTCCGGCACAAACTGGAAGGAATAGATTTTGTCCAGCCTGCCATCCAGCACCAGACGGGCCCGGCGCAGAATGAAGGAATTGTTGGCCACGCCGCCGCCGTCATCGAGAAACTCACGCGAGTCGAGCTGAACGAGGGAGCCGAGGTGAAACGAATTGGTCCCGTCGGCCGCGACGACGAGGCCGTCATCGTTGAACGAGACTTTCGGCGCGGCCTTGGCGGCTGCGTCGGCATATTCATCCTTGAGTTTTTGTTTTTGTTCCAGCACGCGGACTTTCTGTTCGAGCGCGTCGATTTGGGTGCGAAGTTGGCTGATGTCGTCGCGGCCGTCAGCGACGAGGCGAGGAAGGCCGAGCGCGGCCGAGGCGAGCAGCACGGACACGAGATGCAAGGGAAGGTTTTTCACTGATAGGGTGATTTTTTGTCATGGAACCTCCAGGAGTCTGGTCAGTGCGACGGATGTTATTTTGGACAAGCCTCCGACGGATGCCGGCGGGCGGAAATTTTTCAATGGTCGGCGACACCGTCGCGGACAGCGGGCAAACGGGTTTTTTCGGTGCGCTCGATTTGGGTGACGCGACCGTCATGAACGACGAGCTGCACGACCCCGAAGCGCAGAGATTCGACTTTTTCGCGCACCAGCGCGATCCAATCGGATGGCGGGGCGTGAACCGGTTTTTTGGGTTCAATATTCATGGCGGGAAAATCAGATGGAATAATCGGTGAGGAGCTGATGGATGATGCCGTCGACCGGACGGAGGCGCGCATGGACCACCGCACTACCGCGGCGGGAGCGCGCGGCCGGAGCGGGCTGGCTGAACGGAGGCGCGATTCCATCGCGGCGCATTTTCCGCAGCGTCACCTCAACCACATCGAATAAAGTGTAGCGGTCGAGGATGCCGGCGATGGCGTTGCGCACGTCGAGCATGAGCATGCGCAGCCCGCAATGCGTTTCGTCCGGGCACGAGCACTTTTCATAGGCGGTCTGGCTGACGCAGCCGATGGGCGCGAGCGGACCGTCGAGCAGGCGAACGATTTCACCGATGACAATTTTATTGGTCGGCCGGGCGAGACGGTAGCCGCCGAACTTGCCCCTTTCGCTCTCCACGTAGCCCGCGTCCTTCAGCACCTGCATGATCTGCTCCAAAAATTTCACCGGCAGCTGCTCCGCGGCAGCGAGTTCGGCCACGCGCACAAGCGGCCGCCCCACCTCGCGGGCAATGCCGAGGTTGATCAGGGTGCGAAGAGCGTACTCGCCTCGTTTGGAAAGCTTCATTTTGGCTACTTCTTTAATCTACATTAAACTAGTATGGTTTAAGGCAAGGCTTTTTTCCTAAAATTTTTAGTCCTTAAATATCAAAGGCTTAATCTTAACCCATCAAATGCCGGAGCGACCCCTGCCGGCAGCGCGGCCGAAAGCAGGGCATGGTCATTGCCATGGGTCAGGTGGGTCAAGTAGGTTTTCGCGGCGTTGATTTCGCGGGCTGCCGCGACCGCTTCGTCGGTGGTCATGTGCGAAGCGTGCGGCTCGCGGCGCAATCCATCGAGCACCACCGCATCGGCGCCGTGCGCCAGCGTCACCGCCTCGCGCGGGACGCGTTTGCAGTCGGTGTAGTAGACGAATTTTTTTCCGCTGCTCCGCTCGGTGAAGATGAGGCCGAGGGTGTTCACACCGCCATGGGGCAGAAGCGTGGATTGAATGGTGCCTTGGGGCAGCTCGAGCGTCGCGGGCATGGGCGCCAGTTTGAAAGCGGCATAGCCTTTTGATACCGGCCGCTCGGCGTTGGTGTAGGGAAAAATTGCCAGCACCCGCGCCATGCCTTCATCGGTGGTGTAAACCGGAAGGGCCTGGCCGCCGAGCAAGTCGCAAAAGCGCCGCAGATCGTCCATGCCGACAATATGATCGGCGTGCCCATGCGTGAGGATGAACAGGTCGATCCAGTCGATCCGTTCGCGGATGCACTGCAGACGAAACTCGGGCGCGGCATCCACCTGCACATGCAGACCGTCCAACACCACGTGAATGGAGGCGCGCGTCCGTTGATTGCGTGGATCAGACGAGGTGCAGACGGCGCAACTACAGGCAATCATCGGCACTCCCTGTGACGTGCCTGTGCCGAGAAAAATCACTTCCATGCCTTCAAATCAGCCTCCGAACGAATCCGAAGCAAGCACACGAAATCAAAGAGCCCGGAATTTCTGGTCCCGGGCTCTGTAAGTTACAGGCGGAATTTCCGCCGCGCCGCCCTGCCCTACTGGCCGGTGAAGGTGAACTTGTCGGCGGAGAGGATCTCGCCGCTGGACTTGGAGTTCTTGCCCGTGACGGTCAAGCGCACGGTGTGGTTGCCGGTGGCGCTGAAGGTGACGTTGCCGAAGGTCGTGGTCGGATAGGTCTGGCCCGAGGCGTACTGGTCGAGCGTGGGCCCGAGGTTGGTGCCGTCGACCGCGAGCTGGAGGATGCCGCGGTTGTTGTTGCCTTTCCATTCCATCTTCAGCTGGTAGGTCCCGGCGGGGACGTTCGGCACGGTGAAGTCGATGTGGTCGCCTACACTGTTGCCGGCGAGTTGGACCCACTTGCCGCCGCTGGAGTTGGTGTCGGTCTGGACCGAGGTGGTGGCGCCGCTACCAGTGTAGCTGAGGCTTTCCGCTTCGAAGTTGAGCGTGACCGGCGAGCCGATGGTGTAGGCTCCGCTCGTCACCGTGCTG
>DASRHD010000313.1:0-10263 GCA_035650695.1 Opitutaceae bacterium | reverse complement strand
AGACGGCCGCCGAGGTGGCGGCTTTTGCGGCAGAATTCCGCGCCCGGGCACGCGACCCGGGAGTGACGGAATGGGCACCGCGGGCCATTGATGTCGTCGGCACGGGCGGCGACCACGCCGGCGCCTTCAACATTTCGAGCCTCGTCGTCCTCACCTTGGCCAGCGCCGGCGTGCCGGTGATGAAGCATGGCAACCGCGGCCTGACCTCAAAATGCGGGAGCGCCGATATTTTTTCCGCCTTGGGGGTGGACCTGGCCGCTCCGCCGGAAAAATTCCGGCGCGCCTTGGCTGAGCTGGGCTACGTCTTTTTTTTCGCGCCTAATTTCCATTCGGCCTTCCAGCACATCAATCCCGTGCGCAAGGCCCTGGCCGCGCAGGGCCGGCGCACCATTTTCAATCTTTTGGGTCCGCTGCTCAATCCCGGCCGGCCGGCGCACGCCCTGGTCGGCGTGTTTGCCGAAAGTTGGGTGGCGCCGATCGCCGCCGCCTTCGACGTGTTGGGCGCGCACACCGGACTGGTTGCGTATGGGAAGATCGACGGCACGCGTGGCACGGACGAACTCACCACCGCGACTGACAATCACGTACGCGGCTTCGGCCGGCTGGACGGTCTGAATGCCCATTGGACCGCGGAAGGCTTCGGCTTGCGCCGCGCCCCGTTCGCGGAGCTGGCCGGAAGCGATCTCGCGGCCAACCTCGCCTTGATCGAGGCGCTGCTCGCCGGTCGCGGTCCCGCCGGCCTGGCCGACACCATCGTTCTCAATGCCGCCATTGGATTATGGATTTGCGGGCGCCTCCCGCGCATCGAGGACGGGATTCCGATGGCGCGCGACCTTCTCCTCGGTGGCGCGGTGAAGAAAAAAATCGCGGACACTCGCGAGTTTTATCGCTCATGACCCGTCAATATTTTGGCACCGACGGCATTCGTGGTCCCTATGGCGGGCCCGCGGTCAACGAGGCGTTTTTTGCCCGACTGGGCGTGGCGGCTGCGCGCTGGTTGCGAAGCGGCGGTGGCCCGGAAAACGCACGGGTGGTGATCGGGCGCGATACCCGTTTTTCCGGACCGGCGCTGGAGGCGGCGTTGGCCTCCGGGTTGCACCGCGAACGCCGGCAGGCGGTATCGCTGGGCGTGGTCCCCGCCCCGGCGACGGCGCGCGCGGTGACGGCGGAGCAGGCCGCGCTCGGGGCCATGATCACCGCTTCGCACAATCCGGCGGCGGACAATGGCATCAAGTTTTTCGATGCGCGCGGCGTGAAGCTGAGCGACGAGGAGGAAGGACGTCTCGAGCAATTGCTCCCAGCCGACGCGCCGGTTTCAGCCGATGCGGCCGTGCTCCCCACGGCGGATGCATTGACACCCTACATCACCGCCGTGCAGGCGCTTCTCCCGCGCGGCTCGCTGCGCGGCTGGTGCATCGCCCTGGACACCGCCAACGGTGCAACCTCGCTCACCAGTCCGGCGGTACTGCAATCGCTGGGGGCGGAGGTGATCGCCCTGGGGAACGCGCCAGATGGCCACAACATCAACGCGGGGATTGGCAGCGAACATCCGGAACCTCTGGCGCATCGGGTGCGCACGGCCGGCGCGAGGCTGGGCATCGCCCACGACGGCGACGGCGACCGATGCGTGCTCTGCGACGAAACCGGCGCCGTACTCGACGGCGATGAAATTCTCACCATTCTGGCGCTTCACGCCCTGGCCCGCGGCACGTTGCGAAAAAAAATCCTTGTCGCAACGGTCCAGAGCAACCTGGGGGTGGACGCCGCGGTGCGGGCGGCCGGCGGCTGTGTCGTCCGTACGCCGGTGGGCGACCGCTACGTCAGCGAACGCATGCGGACGGAGGGCGCCGCGCTCGGCGGCGAATCGAGCGGGCACGTTATTTTTGCGGATTTCTCCTCGGCTGGCGACGGGCTGGTCGCCGCGCTGAAAGTGATCGAGGTGATGCAGGCCACGGGCAAGCCGCTTTCCGAACTGCGGCGCGGGTTGAGGAAATTTCCGCAGGCCACGGCGAACCTTTGCGTCCGGGAAAAGCGTCCTCTCGAGGAGCTCACCCGGTTGCGCGCGGCCGTGGCCGCGCTCGAGGCGGAAATCGGGCCGCACGGCCGGGTGCTGGTGCGCTGGTCGGGCACGGAGCCGAAACTGCGTTTTCTCGTCGAGAACGAAAACGAAGCAGCCGCGCGGAGGGGGGTGGAGCGGTTGCTCAGCGCCGCCCGGGACGAATTGATGGCAAGCTGAGCGGTCTTCAGTTTTCAGCGCAGGCCGGCGAGAAAGTCCGCCACGGTGCCAACGAATTCCCGGGTGTGCGTGGCCCAGCTCAAATGTCCCGCAGGCGGGAACACATGGACGGTGGCACCGGGATAAAGCAATCTGAAGCCCTTGCGTTCCTTCGGGGTGAAGCCGGTCTCCTGATCAGACTCAAGAATCAAGACGCGCCCCGACCACCGACCGGTTTTTGTCGGTGTGGAACGGCTGTTTTTCAGGAAATCGAGCATGCACCACAGCTGATTGCGAAGGGCTTTCGAACGGGGATTTGCTGCTTCCGCCTGGGTCACAAAATTCAGCCAGAACTCGCGATTGGGATCATCCTTCAGCAGGCGCCGGAACTTTGACTGAATGGAACGCACCAGCATTTGGTGGGGCAGGTGCGCCATGATCGGAAGTGCAAGCTTCAAAAGGAGCCTGCGGCTGGCGGAGTAGACCGCGCAATTCGCGATGATCAGCGCATCCACTCGTTCCGGATATTTTTCGGCAAAAGCTTGTGCAACGAAGCCGCCCAGAGAATGGCCCAGAAGGCAGCCGCGACGGACCGCGCAATCGTCCAGAATTGCCCGGATGCCCTCGACAATCTCATCCGCTTTGGTCGCGGTGGAAGGATAGCCGATGGCGATGACCCGGCAGCGTTGTTCCAACTCCACGACGACGGGAAACATGCTTTCTGCTCCGACCGCATCGCATCCACCGCCGCCCGGTAGAATAACCACCGTCCGGTCGCCCCTGCCACTCACGATGTAACTCCAGTCGTTTCCCGCGACGACGCGGTGGGTGACTGGGTGGAATTCTGAAAGAGCTGGAATTGTTCCGAGAGGGACATGCCCATTAACAAACCGGGTGAACGGAGGCTTCCGCCGATAAGCAGAAGGAGGAAAAGGCGTATTTTTCGGTGGATTTTTCCGGATCGCACGCAGGTATTTTCTTCAGCCGCGGGAATGGCGGACGGCTTATTTGCGCCGGGTGACGGAGATTTTTGCCGCCGCCGCGAGGCTCAGTGTGATTTCGCGCCGGCCGGGCCGGCGCAATCGGACGATGCCGGCGGGGAGGTCCCGTTCCGCGACCTCCAGTGCGCTGCCGGGAGTGAGGCCGTGTTGCACGACAAATTGCAAAAAATCGCCCGACTGGTCGGTTACGCGCGTGACCTGCAGCGATGTGCCGAGCGGACAGGTGGCAAGCGTGGCGTAAACCGGATTCTCCAGCACACCCGAGCGGCTGGGGATCGGATCGCCGTGCGGATCGGCGGCGGGATGACCGAGCAGGGCATCGAGGCGGTCGAGCACACGATCGGAAATGGCATGCTCCAGCTGTTCGGCCTCGGCGTGCACCTCCGTCCAGTCCATTTTCAAAACCTGCACCAGAAAGGTTTCCACCAGGCGGTGCTTGCGCAGGACATTAAGCGCCAGTTTGCGGCCGGCAGGCGTGAGCCGCACGCCTTCCCGCGCGCGATGCACGGCCAGGCCCTCAGCGGCGAGCATCTTGACCATGGTCGTGACCGTTCCCGGCACGACGGCGAGTGCATCGGCCAGCGTGCCCATAGGGACGAGGCCGCCGTCGGGGGCATCCTCCGAAAGCAGGAGGATATGCTTGAGATAGTTCTCAACCGTGCTGCTGGCCATGGCTCGGACGGACTCCAGACGTTTTTTTTGAAGACGGCAAATGAAATAATTTCATGTTCAAAAAAACTAATTTGACTAATCAAAATAGCGGCTTAATTTCGGTTCGCTTATGGGTGACGTTTCCGCATCGTCGGAGTGGCGGCAGACCGCTTCCGGGCCGAGCCTGCCCGAGGCGAACCGGACCGTGTCGGTGCCGCGCGGCGCGGGGTTTTGGCGAAAGCTGTTTGCTTTTTCCGGTCCGGGCTACCTGGTGGCGGTCGGTTACATGGACCCGGGTAATTGGGCGACCGACCTGGCCGGCGGCTCCGCCTACGGCTACACCCTTTTAAGCGTGGTGGTGCTCTCGAGCCTGATGGCCATCCTCCTCCAGTCGCTAAGCGCGAAGCTCGGCATCGCCACCGGTCGCGACCTGGCCCAGGCCTGCCGCGACCATTATTCGCCGCCGGTCGCAGTCGGGCTGTGGCTGCTCTGTGAGACTGCGATTGCAGCGTGCGACCTGGCCGAGGTCATCGGCACCGCCATCGCCCTCAATCTGCTTTTTCGGATTCCGATTCTGCTCGGCGTCTGCCTGACGGCGTTCGATGTCCTGGCCGTACTCTACCTGGCGCACAAGGGCTTCCGTCATCTCGAGGCGCTGGTTATCGTCCTGATCCTGACCATCGGCGTTTGCTTCGGCTTGGAGATTTTTTATGCCCATCCCGCCTGGAGGGGAATGGCGGCGGGGTTTCTGCCCCGGCCGGAAATCGTGCGCAATCCCGGCATGCTTTACATCGCCATCGGCATCCTCGGCGCCACCATCATGCCGCACAACCTCTACCTGCACTCCTCCGTGGTGCAGACCCGCAAGTACGAGCAGAGCGCCGGAGGCAAGCGCGAAGCGGTGCGCTTTGCCGTCATCGATTCTGTGGTGGCGCTGACCTGTGCCCTGTTCATCAACGCCGCCATTCTCGTGGTGGCGGCGGCAACCTTTCATTCGGCGGGGCGGACGGATGTGGCGGAAATTCAGCAGGCCTATCATCTGCTTTCCCCCATGTTGGGAATGACCGCGGCGAGCGTGGTCTTTGCCTTGGCGCTGCTCGCCTCCGGGCAAAACTCCACTCTCACCGGCACGCTTGCCGGCCAGATCGTGATGGAAGGGTTTCTCAATTTCCGCATGCGGCCGTGGTTGCGCCGCCTGATGACGCGCCTGATCGCGATCGTGCCCGCCATCATCGCCACCGCGCTTTATGGCGAAAGCGGCACGGCCCGGCTGCTCGTGCTCAGCCAGGTCGTGCTCAGCCTGCAGCTGCCGTTTGCCGTGATCCCGCTGGTCCGGTTCACCAGCGACCGCACAAAAATGGGCGAGTTTGTCAATCCGCTCTGGCTGAAAGCGCTCGCCTGGCTGACCACGGCGCTTATCATCGGGCTCAACGTGAAGCTGCTGCTCGATACCTTCGGTTTGACCGCACGTCCATCCTGATGGCCCTTTATAACAAAATTCTCGTTGCGTTGGAAAACAGCCGGGCGGACGAGACGGTGGTGCCACACGTGACCAGGCTGGCCCGCGAAATGGGCGCGGAACTGGTCCTGTTGCATGTGGCCGATGGCTGGGCGGCCCGGAATTTCGACCAGCTCAAACTGGCCGAGTCGGCGGAAATGAAGGCTGATCGCGATTATCTCACCGCCACGGCGGAAGGACTGCGGAACGCCGGCCTGAGCGTCAACGTGCAACTCGCGCTGGGCAATCCGCCGACCGAGATCTTGCGGGCCGCCGAAGCCCAGCGCTGCGACCTGATCGTGATGACCTCGCACGGCCACAAATGGCTGGCTGATCTTTTTCTCGGCAGCACGATCGACAAGGTCCGCCATAACACCGCCATTCCCATCTTGGTGGTGCGTGCCGGCAGCGCGGCCTGAGGGCCGGCGTTCGCACTTTGGTTCTCAGTTCTTGTGGATTGCGCGGCGGCACGCAACCGGAGAGCGTGAGGGCATGACGGTGATCGACGCCCACGTGCATCTTTATCCCGCAGAGCTCAACCGCGATCCGGCGGGGTGGGGCAGGCAGGCCGGCGAAGCGCATTGGGCCCGGCTCTGCACCCGGTTCCGCCGCGGCCGGCCGGTGCAGGGATTCCCTTCCACCGACCAGCTCCTGCAGGAGATGGATGCAGTCGGCATCGAGCGGGCCGTGCTGATCGGGTGGTATTGGGAAAAACCCGAGACCTGTGCGTGGCAGAACCGCTTTTATGCCGCATGCATCCGGGAGCATCCCGACCGATTTTCCGCCTTCGCCGCGCTCCATCCTGCTGCCGGCCGGGAGGAGGTGCGCCGGGCGCACGGCGATGGGTTTATCGGGCTCGGCGAGTGTTCGCCCCATTCGCAGGGTTACGCCATGGACGACCCTGCATTTGCCGAAATTCTGGCGCTGGCCGCCGAGCTCCATCTTCCGGTCAATTTGCATGTCACCGATCCGGCGGGGAAAAATTATCCGGGCCGGATCGAGACGCCACTGGCGGACTTCATCAGCGTGGCCCGCACCTTTCCCCGCACCACCTTTGTCCTCGCGCACTGGGGCGGACTGCTGCCGATCGCCAATCCTTCTGCCGCCAGCCTGCCGAACCTCTATTATGACACAGCCGCGTCGCCGCGGCTGTACGAGCCAGAGGTGTTTTCGCGCATGGTCAAGGCGGTCGGGGCGTCGCGGGTGCTTTTTGGATCGGATTATCCTTTGATCTTGTTTCCCGATGAGACGCAGCCGGGCATGGCCAGGTTTCTTTCCCAGATCGCCGAAACCAGCCTGACCGGGGCGGAGCGGGCCGCCCTGCTCGGCGGCAATGCCGCCGCCCTGCTCGGTCTCGGCGCCTGAAAAACCTTTTGCCTCCGCGGCGAAACGCACGCGACAATCGGCTGGCATGACTCCGGAAGAAAAACTCAAGGAACTCGGGCTTGAATTGCCCGCCGCGCCGCCGGTGGCGGGCAGCTATGTGCCGACCGTGCGCACCGGCAACCTGCTTTATTGCGCCGGCACGATCAGCGCGCTCGCCGGCCGGATGACGCATACCGGCCAGGTTGGCCGTGAGCAGACCATCCAATCCGGCTATGAATCGGCAAAAATCTGCGCGCTCAACACCCTGGCGAACATCAAGGCTGCAGCCGGTTCGCTCGAAAAGGTGGCGCGCATCGTTTTCGTCGGCGGATATGTAAATGCCGTGAGCGGCTTCGCCGACAGTCCGGCGGTGATCAACGGGGCGAGCGACCTTTTTGTCGCTGTTTTTGGCGAGGCGGGCAGGCATGCCCGTGCCGCCGTGGCCGTGGCCGGCCTGCCGAAGGACTCCACCGTCGAGGTCCAGGTCGTGGCGGAATTGAAACCATGAGCGAAAACCTCCGCCGTCGCTCGGCTGGCCAAAATCGTTGAAAATGTTTAACGATGTAAACACGGCCGGGTTTTCCTCTTCACTCTGGCCGGCTTAAAACCGGCGTGCTCGACAACATCCTGTTGTCTTGCTGAATTCGTCCCTCTTATGCGAACCCCCAACCTTCTTTCCCTTTGCACGTTTATGCTTACCGGACTGACGATCACGCCTCCGCTCAGTGCGGTTTCTGACCCAAAGGACAATCCCGCCGAACGGACCGCGCCGCTGCCCGCCGCCGCTCCTCTGACCCATGATCAGCGCATCGCCTGGTTCCGCGAAGCAAAGTTCGGCCTCTTCATCCACTGGGGGCTTTACGCCGTTCCGGCCGGCGAATGGCACGGCAAGCCGATTCCCGGCCTCGGCGAATGGATCATGCACAATGCGCCGATCCCGGTGAAGGATTACGAGCTGCTGGCGAAGCAGTTTGATCCCCGGCACTTCGACGCGGATGCCATCGCCCAATTCGCCCACGACGTGGGCATGAAGTACGTCGTCATCACGGCCAAGCATCACGACGGATTCGCCATGTACCATTCGACGGTCAGCCCCTACAACGTCTACGATGCCACTCCGTTTCACCGCGATCCGATCAAAGAATTGTCGGAGGCCTGCGCCCGCCACGGGCTGCGCTTCGGCGTTTATTATTCCCAGACCCAGGACTGGCACGAGCCCAACGGCATGGGCAACATCACCGACTTTGGACCGGACAAGGACAAGGATTTCGCCGCCTACCTGCATGCCAAGGCCGAGCCGCAGGTGAAGGAACTGCTGACCCATTACGGACCGCTTTGCCTCATCTGGTTCGATACCCCGAACGTCGGCGATAAAATGACGCCGGAACTGGCCAATGGGCTGGCGAATATGGTTCGCGCCCTTCAGCCGGCCTGCCTGATTGACGGCCGCCTCGGCACGGAAGGCGATTATGTTTCCACCGGCGACAACGCCATTCCCAACCTCGGCGAGAAGGGCGACTGGGAAACGCCCGCCACGGTCAATCACACCTGGGGCTTTAAAAAGGATGACACGGATTGGAAATCACCCGGCGAAATTGTCTTCAAGCTGATGGACATCGTGAGCAAGGGCGGCAACTACCTGCTCAATGTCGGCCCGACGGCGGACGGCGTGATTCCAAAGGAATGCCGCAACAATCTCCTGACGGTGGGTCGCTGGCTGAAAATCAACGGCGAGGCGGTGTACGGCGCGAGCCGCTCTCCCTTCGGCGCCGAATTCGGCGAGTACAGCGCCGATCTGAAAGATACCAACGGCAAGGCCGTCTTCCTGCCGCTCAACGCCTGGCGCTGCACGGCCAAGCCAGGAAAACTCTATTTCACCATGTTTACTTTTCCGCGCATGAAAGACCCGGACGGAACCCAGTACACCCTTTTCGAACTGCCCGCCTTCAAATCGACGATCAAAAAAGTTTACGCCCTGGCCGATCCGGCGCAAAACAGCCTGCCCATCGAGACCATGGAGGGGAAACGGGTGGTCAAACTGCCACGTAATCCCATTGACCCGATGGCCACCGTGCTGTGCGTGGAAATCGAAGGCGATCAGGTCCGGCTTTAGGGCATTTGAATCGGAAAGTCCGCCTTCCCCCACGGCTCGATCCCAATCGTTGTAACGTATTATATTACAAAATCAGCCGTGCCGGCGGTGCTATGAAAGCGGGGTGATCCGTGGCTGCCGCCTTTCGCTGGCGGCCGGTGACCTGATCAGCGACGTGCAACGTTGCCCGGCTGAAGCCCGGCGGGCGGAAAGCGGATTTATTTTTCCGTTTTTCCCGGCCGGAAGCGGAGGGTGTAGAACAAGCCGAGGACGGTCATGAGCAGGCCCCACCAGAAATCGATGTGCAGGTCGCTCAATTCGACGGTGACGGGCGGATTGCTCCAGTGGACCAGACCGGTGATGGCGATGACCACGCCGTAAACCAGCAAATTGATCCCGATGATGAACCAGATCGGAATCATGTGATGTTCGTTGGTCTCCATGAGAAAGCCTCCTTACCAGAGATAAAGGTTGATCGCGACGAAGATGACGCCGAGCACGCCGGTCCAGAAGACCGGCCGCTGCCAGAAACTGCCTTCGACCTTGGGACGCGGGGTGAGGCCCATGACCAGATTTTTCAATTCATCGTCGGTCTTGCGCTTGGTCATGAAGCTGATGGCGACGACCGCGATCATGGTTACAAGCAGGGCCCAGAATGACATGTAGACGTTTTGGGAGAACCCGCCGGCATCCGGGGTGCGGGCGATCATCGCAACGTGCGGCGCGTAAACCGCCGATGGATCGAAGCGCAACGTCGGCTCGGTGAAGAGGTGGATCCAGATCCACTGGCCGGCGGCGGAAAGGATGCCGACAAGGAAGCCCCAGAAGCCGGCGGCTTCGGTGGCGCCTTTCCAGAGCATGCCGAGGATCACCGTGCCGAAAAGCGGCACAATGAAGAAGAGGACGAGCACCTGCAATTCCTCGAGGATGTTGCCGAACCAAAAACAGCAGTAGGCCGTGGCGATGGCGATGAGCACGCCGATGACCGAGGCCCACCGGCCGATCGCGACGTAGTGCGCGTCGGTGGCGGTCTTGCGGATAAGCGGCTTGTAGACATCGTAGGTCCAGACGGTGGCGAAGGCGCTGATGTTGCCCGCCATGCCGGACATGAAGCCGGCGATCATGGCGGTGACGCCGAGGCCGAGCAGTCCGGGGCCGAGATAGCGGCCCATCAGCAGAGGCAGGACTTCGTTGTAACTGTGATAATTGGGATCGCCCTGGTGGGCGCTCAGGACGGACTCGGGGACAAGATGAACGCCGTGCTGGGTGAGAATGGCCAGGCCGAGCAGGCCGGGCAGGGTCACGATGATGAGCACGAGCATCTTCAGTCCGGCGCCGATGATCGTACCATTCTCCGCCGAACGCAGGTCCTTGGCCGCCATGACGCGCTGCACCTGCAAAAAGTCGGTGCACCAATAGCCGAAGCCGATGGCGATGCCCT
>DASRHD010000312.1:0-4022 GCA_035650695.1 Opitutaceae bacterium | reverse complement strand
GACCGCCCCGCCCTCGCCGCCGTCATCCCCCGGGAAAACGGTCATTTCATCCTCATCGATGCCGGCGCCAACCCCGACGCCAAACCCGAGCATCTCGCCCACAACGCCATCCTCGGCTCGCATTACTGCCGGGTCGTGCTCGGCACGACCACCCCCCGCGTCGGCCTCCTCACCATTGGCACCGAGGAGGGCAAAGGCAACGTCCTCATCACCGAGGCGCACGAGCATCTGAAAAAAATCAACGGTCTGATCAATTATGCCGGTCCGATCGAGGGTTTCCAGGTTTTCGAGGACCATGTCGACGTCGTGGTCTGCGACGGTTTTGTCGGCAACATCTGCCTGAAAAGCTGGGAGTCCCTCGCCGGCTTCGTCTCCGCCATTTTGAAGAATGAACTCCGGGCCGGGCCGTTGCGCATGCTCGGTGCAACGCTTTCGCGCGGGGCCTTCGGCGCGCTCAAACGCCGCATCAATCCCGAGCGCTATGGCGGCGCCCCCCTCCTCGGCCTGAAAGGCGACATTCTCAAGGCCCACGGCTCGAGCAACCGTCATGCGATCAAAAACGCCATTCATGCCGCCAGCCAGATCCTCAAGGCGGACATGAATCATCGCATCGAGACCGACATCGCGCGGGCCAACGAGCTGCTGCACCAGCCGGTCGCCTGACCGGCCGCGCCCGCCGATCGGAAAATTTTCCCAATGGCCTCCTGCACCACCGCCATTCTCGGAACCGGTTCCTACGCTCCCGCCAAAGTCCTCACCAACGACGACCTCGCCCAGATCGTCGACACCTCGGATGATTGGATTCTCAGCCGCACCGGCATCCGCGAACGCCGCCTGGCCGACCCGGGGGAGACCACTTCCGACATGGCCGCTCGCGCTGCGGCGACGGCTCTGGCCGACGCCGGTCTTCTCCCGGCCGCGATCGACGCAGTCATCGTCGCGACGATGACACCGGACATGCCGATGCCGTCGACCGCCTGTTTTGTCCAACACAAGCTCGGCATTCCCGATCACGCCGCCTGTTTCGATCTCAACGCCGCCTGCTCCGGCTTCCTTTACGCCCTCGACACCGCCTGCGCCCTGGTCGAGTCCGGCCGCTACCGGCACGCCCTGGTCATCGGCGCGGAGAAGATCTCCACGGTCCTCGATTGGCAGGACCGCACCACCTGCGTGCTTTTCGGCGACGCCGCCGGCGCCGTCATCATCGGCCGTTCCGCCCGGCCCGATGCCGGCTTTCTCGGCTGCAATCTCAACGCCAACGGCAGCGTGGCCGAGATCCTCTGCATTCCCGGTGGAGGCAGCAAACTGCCCGTTTCCGCCGACCTGCTCGCCTCCCGCCAGCAGTTCATCAAGATGAAGGGCCGCGAGGTCTTCAAAATCGCCGTCCGCGCGATGGAGGAATCGGCGCGCGAAATTCTGGAACAACATCAGCTCCGGCCGGATCAGATTTCTTGCGTGATTCCGCACCAAGCCAACCTGCGCATTATCGAGCTAATCGCCGAATATCTCGGCATCCCGCTCGACCGCTTCTTCATCAATCTCGACCGCTACGGCAACACTTCCGCCGCCTCCATTCCGCTCGCGCTGGATGAAGCCCGCCGCGCCGGCCGTGTCCGGGCGGGCGATCTCGTGCTCATGACCGCCTTCGGGGCGGGCTTGACCTACGGCTCCGCGCTCATTCGACTCTGATTTACCCATGCCATTCGCCGCGCCGCGCCGATTCCTCCTTCTCCTTCTTGCGTTCGCCGCCTTTCCCGCCGGCCGGGCCCTGGCCGACCTGGTCTGGACGCCGCAGAACGGCTGGCAGATCGAGGGCGGCGTGCTCTCCGGCCTGGCCGGGGAGGAGGGCCGCAACGCCGTCGCCATGATGAACAAGGCCCGCGCCGCGGAGGAACGGGGCAGCTACGGCACCGCCTGCAGCACCTACGAGAAGATCGCAAAACGCTATCCCAATTCCATCTGGGCGCCCGAGGCCTTTTATCGCGCCGGCCACGTCCGCCTTCTCCGCAAGCAGTACAACAAGGCGTTCGAGGACTACCAGTACATCATCAGCGCCTATCCGAGCACGAAACGCTTCAATGAAGTCATCGGCCTGCAATACCGCGTCGCCGCGGCCCTGCTCAACGGCGCCAAAAGCCGCATCTTCTGGAGCCTGCTTCCCGGCGTCTTTACCGCCCGCGACCGCGGCATCGAGTTTTGCGAGCAGATTCTGGTCAATGCGCCCTACAGCGATTATGCCCCGCTCGCCCTGATGGAGGTCGTGGCCGGCCAGCAGTGGCTCGGTCATACCGAGGAAAGCATCGATGCGCTCGATCGCTTCATCAACAATTACCCGCAAAGCATCATGGCGCCCGACGCCTACATCAAGCTGGCCCAGGCCAACGCCTCCCTCGTCGACGGACCGTACTATGATCAGACCTCGACCAACGAAGCCATTACCTATTACCAGGACTTCATGATCCTTTTTCCCGGCGATCACAACGTCGCCATCGCGGAGAAGGGCCTCAACGACATGAAGACGATCCTGGCCCAGAGCAAAATCAAAATGGCCGATTTTTATTTCTACAAGCGTTCCAACTACGTCGCCGCACGCGTCTTCTATAACGAGGCCATCACCGCCTATCCCAACTCCGACGTGGCCAACCTGGCCAAACGGCGGCTCGCGGAAGTCGACGCCGCCGCCGAGAAGGCCAAGAGCTCGCCGCCGCGGAAGAAATTCCTCGGCATCTTTTGAGGCCCGGCGGGCGCCGCCGAATCAATCCATCGATGCCGCTCCGCCTGACCCTAACCGCCGCTTTCGCCCTGCTGCTCGCCGCCTGCGCCCACTACCGCCTCGGCACCAGCGCCGCGCCCGCGTTTTCCACCCTCTACATCGAGCCGGTGCAGAACAAGACGACTCTTGCCCAGTCCGCCGCCCTGGTCGGGACCCAGATCCGCGAATCTTTCCTCCGCGACGCCCGTGTCACCCTGGTCAACTCTCCCGCCGCGGCCGACGCCACGCTGCAGGTCGTCCTCGTCGACTATTCCCGCGCCGTAGCCGCGCCCCGCTCCGACGACACCGGCCTGGCGCGCAAATTCGAGCTCGCCCTGCGGGCCGAGTGCACCCTGCGCGACCAGCGCACCGGCCGGACCTGGTTTGAACGGCGGCCCGTGGGCGCGATGAAAGAGTCCTATACCGACAGCGGCCAGCTCCTCTCGGAGTACGACACCGCCCCGCTTCTCGCCTCTTCCCTCGCCGACAACATCGCTCACGCCGTGCTCGACGTCTGGTGAACCCTCCCCGGCACAAGCCCGTCCTCGCCCCCTCGCTTCTCGCCGGCGACCATGCCCATCTGGCCGCCAGCGCCACAGTCGGCGCCGCGCTCGGCCTCACCTGGCTGCACATCGACATCATGGACGGTCATTTCGTCCCGAACCTGACCTTCGGCCCGGAGACCGTCGCCGCCCTGCGCCGCGCCGGCGTCAGCCTCTTTTTCGACGTCCACCTCATGCTCGACGAGCCGCACCGTTACGTCGAGCCCTTCGCCAAGGCCGGCGCCAACCTGATCAGTATCCACATCGAGCCGGCCTACGATCACGCCGCCACGTTGACCCGCATCCGCGCCCTCGGCTGCCAGTGCGGCATCGTCCTCAATCCCGATACGCCGGCAGCGGCGATCGAACCGCTGCTCGGTCAGGTCGATCTCGTGCTGGTCATGACCGTCCAGCCTGGATTTGGCGGACAGGCCTTCCGCCGCGACATGCTGCCGAAGGTGGAGCAGCTTGATGTGCTGCGCCGCACCCGCGGTCACGCCTGGCGATTGGAGGTCGATGGCGGCATCGACCTGGCCAACGCCCGTGAATGCCGCACCGCCGGCGCCGATACGTTTGTCATGGGCACCTCGTTCTACAAGGCTGCCGACCGGGCCGGATTTGCCGCCGATTTTTCGCACCTTGCCTGAGGCCGCCCGTCCGATGAGCCATGAGCACCGGCATGACGGCTATGTGATCTCCGACGACCCGGCGCGTCTCGACGTCGGCGC
>DASRHD010000311.1:0-11479 GCA_035650695.1 Opitutaceae bacterium | reverse complement strand
GTTTATACAAACGGTATTTTCCCCGGCGATTCCACGGCTGGGCCCCCAACTTGATGATCCATTGGTCGAGCATGATCGGAGAAATTTTCCCGCTGCCGGTCCGCCACCTAACCGTAGAAACGCTCGGCAAAATTGCCCAAGCCCGGCATCGGCCCGCGCTTGGCATCGAGATCGGACTCGACCGCCGCGGTCCAAACCTTGAGGCCGGAGATGACCGCTTGAACCCTTTTCAAGCCGGGGGCGCTGATCAAAAAGCTGAGGAGGGCGACGTCGGCGGCGCCGGAGCGGCGCACCAGGTGCAGCGCGCAGCCGGCGGCCAAACCCGTTCCCACCACCGGATCGAACAGGATCACCTGCGCTTCGTTCAGCGTCGGGGCGTTCACCAAGTGCAGGCGCGGCTCGAGCTGCTTCCCGTTGCCGCGGTCCAGGGTGACCGAGCCGATGGAAACGCCCGGAATGAAGTCGGCCAGGGCATGGGTCAGGCCCAGTCCGTGCCGGGTGAGCGAAAGAAAAATCACCGGCTTTCCCAAAACGCTTCCCGTGTGCGTCTCGGCCGGCGTCTCGACCGTTTCTTCCCGTGTCGGGAGGGCCCGCGTCGCCTCCATCGCTAGCAGGGTCAACAACTGGTTGCTGAAGATCCGGAACTGCCTGGCCGGCGTGTGCCGATTGCGCAATGCGGTCAGCGCGTGCTGGGCGATGGGATGCTCCAGGACGCGCACGCTCCCCGCCGGGGAAGCATAGGATTCGTCCACGACGTCGTGATTAGGACCGACAAATGAATCGCTATGGCGTGTGCTCGGACGCGTCAGGTTGTCTGTTTTCGAAGGTGCAATTACCATGATGAAAAGGATTGGGTGAGGAAATCCGCCTAAGGTTGGAGAAATCGCGCCTGCGAGCAGATGAGGAAAATTCGCATGAGAAAACGCACCATCGCCTTATCTTTCCCGGGCTGGAGCCGTCAAGGAACGCGCTCGTCAAGGGTCCAGATTTCACAAGAGCGCCTGCGTTCCGTTACCAGAATGCTACAAAGCCGGAGACGATTCGGTTTTGAGGCGGGCTAAAGCTCGTTGCAGGCAAGTCCTTCACGTCAGAGCGGGCTGCATCGGTGACGGCGACCGCGGAGGGCTTGGAACGGCGTGGTCGCGCCGCTGAATTGTTACAGCGTGGTGACCGACTTGCTGCAAACAGGTGAAATCTGGCCGGGCGGGGCACGGCTCCCTTGACCCTGAAAAATTCCCGGCGCGAAGTAGGGGCTTTTACCGCCCGCCTCGACATGCGACCGCCCTTTGTATCCATAATTCTGATATGCATGGCCCTTCCCGCCGCAGGGTGGGGGGCGGAAAGCGCCGCGCCGACCGCCTCCGGAGGGGCGCCGAAGGTGAGCTTTTCCGGGCTGACCGCGCCGGCCGCGCCAAAATTCAGCGCGGCCCAGCTGCAGCGGGTCGCCGGCTGGATGACCGAAATCGCCCCGGCGGCGCCGGCCGCCGCCGTCTCCGCCGCCGCCCAGCACTTTCTCGAAGACCTGCAATGGCAGCACCCGGACGCGATGGATCACCTGCTCGCCGCCGATTTTCCCCGGCAGAATTTCGCCTCGTCGCTGCTCGGTCACCTCGCGGAGCAGCTCACCGCCGCGCCGCAGGCCTCCTTGCGGGAGGAGCTGGCCCGCCGCCGCGTCGAGGTTCTGCTCCCCGCCGGAACTCCCCCGGCTTCAATCACGGCGCTGCTCGGGAAACTGAAAGAAGCCTCGCCGGCTTATTATCAACGCCTTCTCGGCGGCCGCATTGAGGACGACGATCTCATCCCGCTGCTCAAGGACGCGCAGCTGTCTTCCTCCGCCCCGGCCAAGCCGGCTGCCGCCAAGCCCACCGTACTGACCGCCGCCGACATTCTTTCCGCTTTTTCCACCCACAACCAGACCGGCTTGGCCTTGTCGCACCTTCGCGCTTACACCGTCGAGGGCACCTTGAAGCTGCCGAACGGGGAGGAGCAGCGCCTCCTCCTGTTCAAGCTCCGCCCCGACCGTTTCCGGCTGCACGTCATGGCCGGCGAGGTCACCCAGTACATCCTCGCCTACAACGGAACGAGCTTCTGGCAGCAGGCGCCGGGGACCAAGCCGCAGATCGTGTCGCGGGCCGAGCTCGGCTCCCGGGCCTACTTGGCGGAGTTCGTCAATCCGCTCTTCGGCGATCTGGAAAATTATAATTTCACCCGCCTCGACGACGGCACGATCGACGGCAAGAAGGTCTATCGCCTCGCCGTGCACCGCCCCGACGGTTCGCAGTACGTCGCCTGCATCGATCCCGACAGTTTCCGCGAAATCGGCGGCGAGTACGACAATGGTGTGAGCGTCCGTTACTCCGATTTTCGCGCCGCGGCCGGCGGATTGACCATGGCGTTCCGCGAGGAGACGACCGATCGCGCCGGGCACACCGATATTTTCCTGCTGCAGCGGATTTCGGCCAATCCCGGCCTGGTCCAGGAATTTTTTCAGCCCCGCCAGGGGGTCGAGCTGAGCTATTTCGCCTTTGAACAAATTTCGGCTCCCGGCCAGCCGCCGGCCCTCCTGAGGAAAAACTGATGAAAACGGCGACCCTCATTGCCAAACCCACGCCGCTGCGGACCTATCTCTTCGGCAGCCTTGCCCTTTACCGCGATGCGCAGAAGCAGACCTACTCGTTAAAGCTCAACGCCGGGCGCCTCGCGCTGGTCCTCGGCCTCACCGCTTTCGTCGTCTACGGCGGCGTGGTGGCGACCGGCTATTTTTGGCTGCGCGAGGTGCGGAAGATCGAACAGGTCGGCCTCTTCGATGTGGCGTTCTTCCGGGCCAGCCAGGTCCGGCGGGAAATGGCGGCACAGCAGTTTGCCAAGGCCAGGACGGCATTGGCGGCGAAGGATTACAACGCGGCCTTTGTCGGTTACACCTCCGGCCTGCACAACGATCCGGACAATGTCGAAGGACGGCTGCAGGCCGCCGAGTTTCTCCAAACGGTCGGTGCCACCGATCGTGCTGTCGTCATGCTCGAGGAAGGCCTGACCCGTTTGCCCGACAACCGCCCGCTGCTCGAGCGCACGCTCGATCTGCTCACCACCAGCGGACGCGACGCCGATGCGCTGAAATTGCTGCACGGCCAGCTCGCAGCGCAATTCTCCGGGCCGAACGGCCCGCTGCTTCGCACTTATGAAATTCTCGGGACGCTCAACACCGACGGCCCGGCCGCGGCGAGGAGCCTGCTCGACGCCTCGCCCGATCTGCGAGCAACAACCTCCTCCCTGCCGGTAATTGCGCGAGTGCTGTGGGAGTCGAAGCAGCCGCTGGAGGCGATTTCCACGCTGCAGAGCTATCTCAAGGCCAAGCCGGACAATTTCGCCGCTTACGCCCAGCTGGCCGAATATCAGGACGCGGCCGGGCTGATTGCCGATGCGCGGCATACCGCCGATCTCGCCTGCGCCCAGCTTCCGGGCCAGATGCCGCCGCGCGTTCTCCGCATCGGCGTGCTCAAACCCCGCCAGCCCGGAGAAGTGCAGCGCTGGGAGCAGGAGGTCGCCGCTTATCTCAAGGAATTTGGCGGCAAGCCGGAAGGCGTTGCGCTTCTCGCCAATCTCGCGGGCCGGGAAGGGTGGGTGGACCTCGCCCGCATGCTTTATGAGTCCGCCGCCGGCCGCGGGCAGGATGTGCGCATGCTGGCGATGTATTACAGCGACGCGCTGATGATGCAGCGGCAGTTTACCGAGGCGCGCAGCGTGCTGGCGGAGATCGACCGCCAGACTCCGGAAGGCGGCGGTTATTTTTCCGTCCTGCTTTTGCAGCGCGAGGTGGTGGTGGCGGCGGCCTGCGGCGATCGCGATGACGCCCGCGAGCAGGCGCGGCGCGTGGCCGCAGCGCTCCGCCTCGATCCCGACGGCTTGGAGGTCATCCGCCGGCGTTTCGTCAAGCTCGGTATTTCCGAGGCGGTGGCCGAGCTCGGCCCGCGCATCGCCGTCGCGAAACCGGCTGCGCCGAAGAAGAGTTGACGCGCCATGACGCCGTTGCTCCTCAGCTTCATTCACTTGCACCGCGATTTTTTCCGGCGCGCCTGGGATCGCTTCGCCGCCGAGGGTTTTGTCACCATCGCGTCACACATTTCTGGCACAGAGGGTTCACGGAACAGTCACTTAAACGACGGCGAATTGCGACGATGGTCGGTTAGTTTTTGCACTGAACGGGGGCGTAGTTGCGGACGGGTCGCTCCGATCCATTCGTGGGGATGCCCTTTTTCAAGAAACAATAACCTCTGAAGTTACAGTGCAAAATATGAAGACCATCAAATTAGCCATGGCGGGCGCGCTCGCCATGGGTTGCATTCAGGTCGCTTCCGCGTTCACGGAGATCCGGCTCACCGGTTCGACCGCGTTCCGTTCCGCGACCATCAACTCGATCCAAGCGATCCTCAACCCCGACTACGTCTGGGGCGGCAATCCTTCGGCCACCGGCGGCGCCAATCAGCAAGTATTCGTCGGCACGACCAAGGTCGGCGGGATTCAGGTTGTGATCAAGACCGCGTGGGCAGGCTCGGCTGGCGGCGTTTTCGCCGTCGCCACTCCGGCCCCCGCTGTCCAACCCTTCATCATCGATCCGACCGGCGTGAGCTTTTCTCCCGCGGCCGGAACGGTGGGCGGAATCGCCCTCACCCATGCGGGTGTCGCGATCCCGAATTCCGACACCACGGAAAGCCATCTCGCTGACGTCGCCCTTTCGGACGCGTTCGCGGCCTCCACGCCGTTTCATGGTGTGACGCTGAAAGACACCATCGTGGGTGTTGTGCCTTTTGAATGGGTCAAAGGTGCCTACACTCCGGACGGCACGGTTGCCTCGGCGGTCGCTGGCGGCTATCCCGGCGTGACCAACATCAACACCGACCAAGCCCAGGAGCTGATCGGCGGCGGTCTCGCCCTCAACCAGCTCACCGGCGTTGCTGCTGACAACGCCATTGTTGCCCAAATGGTTGGCCGTGACCATGATTCCGGCACCCGCATCGGCTACATCTACGACTCGCAGGTTCTCGGATGCATCTTTGGCGCTCCGACGGACGGCTTCACCGATCCGATCCTCCAATACCTTCCCCAAGGCAATGGTGTTACCGGAACCAACGCGACCGTGGGTGCGACCCAGTTCGACCCCCAGAGCGCGGGCACCGGTGTGATCTCGGGCCTCGTCCCCTGGCCGGTTGAGTCCGTCGTCGGCGAGAGCCGCCCGCTTGGTAGCGAAGGCTTCTTCTCCGGTGGCAATGTGAAGAACACGCTCAACCGTCCGGTCGACACCTCGGCTGGCAACTACATCATCTCCGCTCTCGGCATGGGTGATGCCAACGGTGTGAATCCCGATCCCACCGGCGTGACCTACGTCGACGGTGCGGGTGTGACCAACACGATCCATCCCAGCCTGAACGCCCTTACGTTCAACGGCAACTTCCCGGGCACGGCCGCTCATCCGTTTGCTCCTCCCTACGTTAATATCGAGCAGGGTAAGTACAACTTCTGGGGCTACGAGCATTATCTCTATGCCACCTCCCTCGCCGGTTCGGTCAAGACGGTCGCGGATCAGATCTCCGGCCAGCTCACGACCGAGGCCGACTTCGGCGGCGTAGGCGAACTTCTCTCCCATATGAACGCCAGCCGGGCGACCGACGGCGCTCCGATCACCTCCCCGTAATTCAGCCACAAACCTTAGTCAGTTATTCCTTAAATCAGAAATATAGCACATGAAGACCAAACACATCATCTCGGCCCTGCTCGCAACGGCAGGACTCGCGGTTGGGACGCACGCCTATGGCACCGTCTCCGCTGCCTTACCGGATCTGATCCTCGGTTTCCAACAGTCGGGTAACTCGACCAATTACGAAGCCGATCTCGGCAGTGTGTTAAATTACACCAGCCTGGCTCCCAACACCCTGGTCAACCTGTCCAGTTCCATCTCCGCCAGCGATCTTCAGAGCATCTTCGGCTCCGATACGCTGACCAGCGGAACGGTCACATGGGCCGCTGCCGCCACGACCGGAGCTGCTACCAAGACCACGTATGTGACACAGTTTGACAGTATTCAGACCAGCCTTACGCCTGGCGGCACCGTGCCGGCCTCGCTGTTCTTCGACAAGAGCTCGTTGAACTCCAATTCCCGGTATCAAGGCATTCAAGCCGTGACCACGGGACTGAATGGCCAGCCTTCACTGTCCATCACGGAAACGGCTGCGATTCCGACGAGCAGTGCTTCCAGCTACAGTCACTGGATGGGCAGCTCAACGGTCAACGGGTTCGCCGCTGGTTTCGACGCTCCCACGGCGTTGAGCCTTGCCGCGGGCCAGTACTCGGTGGTCGATCTGTTCCAGTACGGAATCGGCACCACCACCACCCCTGGCAGCTACATCGGTTCGCTCGAGCTGAGCAGCACCGGCGGTCTATTCTTCACGAACTACGTTCCGACGGCGATTCCCGAGCCCTCGGTTTACGCCGCTCTTCTCGGCGTGGCCACGCTCGGCTTCGTCGCGCTGCGCGCTCGTCGCCGCCAAGCCACGGTTTGATGCGATTCTTCATGCTTGGGTAGAATCGAATCAACTACAGCCGGTGGCCGCTTCATTGCGGCCACCGGCCCCTTTCGCGGGGCGCCGTCGCCGCCGCTCGTTCCATCAAACATCAACAAACTCATAAGTCAGGCGAACTTAACCGTCGCGGGCTTCCTCCCCTGGAGTGAGGTTCGCGAATTTTCGCTTTTTACGCCTCTCGCATTCCATTGCGCATCTGCTCTCCAAACCATTTTTGCCGCGGCCTGCTCTCAGGCCGCATCCGTGGCGCAAAAAGCAAAAAACCGATTCTCGCAGTGATCCTATTGTCCTCGATGGCATGGCAGGGAAGGCCGGCGGCGCTGGCGGCGCCCGAGGCCGTGCCTACGGCCGGGACAGCAGATGCAAATGGTTTGGAAAAGCCGGCGCCCACCGGCGCAGACGCAGGGCAGCCCGCCTCCGCGCGCGCGCCATCGATTTTTATCAACGAGTATGCCGTCAGCGGCGTGCACCATTTGTCCGAAATGGAAGTGGACGAGGCGGTTTATCCCTACCTCGGTCCGGAGCGCACCGCCGCCGACATCGAGCAGGCGCGCGCCGCCCTTGAAAAGACTTATCACGACAAGGGCTACCAGACCGTCACGGTGGAAATTCCACGGCAGGAGGTGAGGGGAGGCGTGATCCGGCTGCAGGTGACGGAGCAAACGGTGGGACGGCTTCGCGTCCGCGGCGCGCGCTATTTTTCGCCGGGCCGGATCAAGGCCGGCGCGACCTCGCTCGCCGAGGGCACGCTGATCAATTTCAACGACGTGCAGGGCAATATCGTCGCCCTCAACCAGCTGGCCGACCGCCAGGTCACGCCCTCGCTGCTGCCCGGCAAGGCGCCGGGCACGGTCGACGTCGATCTTCAGGTGAAGGACCAGCTCCCCCTCCACGGCAGTCTGGAGCTGAACAACCGCTACAGCGCCAACACCACCGCGCTCCGGCTCAACGGCTCGCTCAGCGACAGCAATCTCTGGGACGCCGGTCACGTGGCCGGTCTCAGCTTCCAGGTGTCGCCGGAGAGCGTCAACCAGGTGAAGGTCTTTTCCGCCTACTACCTCGTGCACGTGCCGGCGGTCGAGGGGCTGAGCTTGATGCTTCAGGGCACGAAGCAGGACAGCAACGTCTCCACCCTTGGCGGGGCGGCGGTGGCGGGGCGGGGCGAAACGCTCGGGCCGCGCGCGATCTTCAACCTGCCCGCGGCAAAAAATTTCTATCACTCGGTCACGCTCGGGTTGGATTACAAGCACTTCGATCAAAACGTCACGGTGGGGGCGAGCACGACCACCACGCCGATCACCTACTATCCGTTCAGTCTCGCCTACAGCGCAACGCTGCTCGGCACCGGCCAGTCGACCGAACTGAACGCCACCCTCAACTGGCACATGCGCGGGATGGGCAGCCGGACGTCGACCTTCGATTTCAAGCGCTTCAAGGCGGACGGCGGGTTTGTTTATTTCCGGGGCGATCTTTCGCACACCCATGACCTTCCCGCCGGCTTCCAGGTTTTCGGCAAGGTGCAGGGCCAGATCGCCGACCGGCCGCTGGTCGACAATGAGGAGTTCGGCGGCGGCGGGCTGGACACGGTCCGCGGCTACCTCGAGGCCGAGCAGATCGGCGACAACGCCTTTTTTGGCACGGTCGAGCTGCGCAGTCCATCGGTCCTCAACTGGTTTGGGAAGAGCGCGTCCGGGGAATGGCGATTCTACGCCTTCGGCGACGGCGGCTGGCTGACGCTGAACAACGCCCTGCCGGAACAGACCTCGCGCTTCGGGCTGGCCAGTGTGGGCGCGGGCAGCCGCATCCGGCTGCTCGACCATTTCGGCGGCTCAATCGATGCCGCCCTGCCGCTTTCCACCCAGGCCGAGACCCGGGCGCACGACTGGCGGCTGACTTTCCGCGCCGACGCCGACTACTGACGCGCACCCCCTTTTCCTCATGCAAGTCAAACCAAGCAAATTCAAACTCTGGCCCCGCCTGCTCGCCGGCGCGCTGGCCATTTTGTTTTTTTCCACTCCGGCCCGCGCCTGGTGGAACGGCGAGTGGACGCTGCGAAAAAAAATCACCATCGATACCACGCCGACCGGGGCGGCGATCGACGGCCAGATCGGCACGTTTCCGCTCCTCATCCGCCTGCATGACGGCAATTTTCAGTTTCCCGCCGCCAAGGACGACGGCTCCGACCTGCGTTTTGTGGCCGAAGACGACAAGACGCTGCTGCCCTTTCATGTCGAAAAATACGACTCGCTCCTCGATGAGGCGTTTGTCTGGGTGAAAATTCCCGACCTCAAGCCGGGGGCCAAGACCAGTTTCTGGCTTTATTACGGCAACAGCGGAAGCCGTGCGATCAAGGCCGACGATCCCAAGGGAACCTACGACGCCGACATGGTCCTGGTTTATCATTTTTCCGAGCACGGCCAGCCGGCCTATGATTTCACCTCCTCCGGCAACAACGCCCAGGCCGCCGGCACGCCGGCCGACGGCACGATTATCGGCACAGGCCTCCGTCTTGACGGCCACGTCACCGTCACCGTTCCCGCCTCACCCTCGCTGGAATGGACCGACGGCGCGGTCTTGACCTGGTCCGCCTGGATCAAGCCCGCCGGGCCGCAGGCGAACGCGGTGATTTTCAGCCGGACGGACGCCGGCCGGGCTTTTTCCGTCGGGGTGGATAATGGAATTCCCTTCGTAGACGTGACGGGTGCGACCGGCACCCAGCGCAGCCCGACGGGGGCGGCGCTGCCGCCGGCCACCTGGCACCACCTTGCCGCCGTGGCGGACGGTCAGAAAATTTCCCTTTATGTTGACGGCTCGCCCTACGCCGCGCTCAGCGCGCGCATTCCCGCGTTGAACAGCCCCGCGGTGATCGGCGGCGGGGCCGATGCTGCGACCGGCACGGGCTTTGCCGGCGAAATCGACGAGCTGGAAATCTCCAAGACCGCCCGATCCGAGGGCTTCCTCAAGCTGGCGGCGGCCAGCCAGGGTGCGACGGGCGCCGATAAATTGCTGGCCGTGGGCGACGCCGAGCAGCGTCGGGACTGGTTCAGCGCGATTCGCACCGGCTACGTCGGCATCATCGTCAGCTCGCTCAGCGCCGACGGCTGGGTCGTCATCGGCATACTTTTCGTCATGTCGGCCATCAGCTGGATCGTGATGCTGGGCAAGGGCTCCTATTTGAGGCGGGTGGTGACGGGTAACACCCTGTTTTTGAAGGAATGGAGCCATGTCGCCGCCGATCTCTCGGTCCTGGATGACAATGACGCCGACCGGGCCAAAACCATGGGCGGCCGGATCAACGGCGCCAGCCAGCGGACGATGCACAACGCTCCGCTCTACAAAATCTACCATGTCGGTGTGGAGGAGATCAGGCACCGCCTGGCGGCGGACACGAGCGAGGGTTCCGGCCGAAAAGGCCTTTCGGGCCGGTCCATCCAGGCCATCCGCGCCAGCCTCGACGGCGGCCTTGTGCGCGAAATGCAGAAGCTCAACAACCAGATGGTGCTGCTCACCATCGCGATCTCGGGCGGTCCCTTCCTCGGCCTGCTCGGCACCGTGGTCGGCGTCATGATCACGTTCGCCGCCGTCGCCGCGGCCGGCGACGTCAACGTCAATGCCATCGCGCCCGGCATCGCCGCCGCGCTCGCCGCCACCGTCGCCGGCCTGGCCGTCGCGATTCCCGCGCTCTTCGGCTACAACTATCTGCTCACCCGCATCAAGTCGGTCACGAGCGACATGCATGTCTTCATCGACGAATTCGTGACCCGGATGGCCGAGTTCTACCGCGAGCGGGAGCGCGAACGCGTCGAGTAGGGCGGAGGCACGAACATGAACAGGGCCACCGCCTCCAGGCACACCTCCTGACCCTTCCCCCGGAATCCACCCGCCATGCAAGTCCAGGCCGAAGACAAACCCTACGATGATATCAACATCACGCCGATGCTTGATCTGGCCTACGTGCTGCTCGTCATCTTCATCCTCATGACCACCGCCTCGGTGCAGGGCGTGAAGGTCAACCTCCCCAAGGCGAGCGCCGCGCCCAGCCTGGCCAAGCCGAAAACCAAGGCGATCACGGTGAACAACCAGGGTAATATTTTTTTGGATACAGTGCCGGTCACCCTGCAGGAGCTGGAACAGCGCCTCGCGCAGCAAAAGTCGCAGACGCCCGATTTTCCGGTGGTGATCAAGGGCGACAGCCTCACCCAGTACCAGAGCATCATGGACGTGCTCGACGTGCTCGGCCGCCTGAACATCACCCAGGTCGGCCTGGCGACCAAGGTCCGAAAGTGACGCCCTCCGCGCCCTCCACCCGTTTTCCACCCAAGCGATGAGACCCGCCGACAACAACGACGACGAACGGAGTTTTCTGGAGCGGCACGGCCTTCTCATCGGCATCATTGCGGCGGTGCTGATCGGCGGGGCCGTGGCCGCCTTCCGGTCCCTCTCCACCCATCACTCGTCGGCGCCCAAGATGCAGGAGATTTCCATGGTCAAGCTGCTGCCCCCTCCGCCGCCGCCCCCTCCGCCGCCTCCCCCCCCGCCGCAGCCGCCGGAGGAGAAAATGATCGAGCAGACGCCGGTCGATCAACAGGAACAGAAGCCGGAAGACAAGCCCGCCCCGGCGCCCGACATCGGCACGAACATCAAGGGCGACGGCCCGGGTGACGGCTTTGGCCTTAGCGGCTCCAACGGCAACGGCCTGATCGGCGGCGGGGGCCACGGCGGCAGCCGCTGGGGCTGGTACGCCGGAGAAGTGCAGTCCAAAATTGCCGACGCCCTGCGCAGCAACCCCCGCACCCGCAGCGCCAATCTCAGCATCCAGGTCCGCATCTGGGCGGACGCCTCCGGCCGCATCACCAAGGTGCGGCTGGCGGGCTCGACCGGCGATCCCGCCCTGGAAGACATCC
>DASRHD010000310.1:0-8998 GCA_035650695.1 Opitutaceae bacterium | reverse complement strand
CCCTGCTTTATTATGCGGTGTTCCGGAAGGAGCTGGCGGCGCTGGAAAGAGTGCGGATGGAAATCGGCCGTTTCCAGACCCAAGGCGGGGGCGCTTACATCCCGCTCTGGCTGATCACGGTGCAAGTCGCCTTCATTGGCTTCGTCGTGCTGGTTTCGCACAGTGCGCCGCTCTTCATCGGGGCGTTTCTCTTCTTCCTCGCCTTCGCCCAGGCCACCGCCCACTACCAAAAAAAGCTCGATCTCCGGCCGCCGCTCCTCGTCGGTTTTTTTCTGGCCGGCCTTGTCGTTCACGGCGGCTTGCAGGCATGGTGGATCGAGCCGGTGCTGAAAAGCCTCGGCCGTGTCCCGCTGTTTATCAGCGCCACGATCCTGACCAGTTTCAATGACAACGCCGCCATCACCTATCTCGCCACGCTCGCCCCCGGCTTCACCGAGGCGTTGAAGCATGCGGTGGTGGCGGGCGCCGTCACCGGCGGCGGTCTTACCGTCATCGCCAACGCGCCCAATCCCGCCGGTCAGGCCATCCTCCAGAAATTTTTCCCCGACGGCGTCTCCGCCCTCTGGCTGTTCGTCGCCGCACTTGTTCCCACCCTGATCATGGCGCTCGCTTTCATGCTCCTCTAGCCCCGCCACGACGCCGGCGGAGAGAATTTTTTGGGCGCTTCGGTCTTGCGCCGCCGGCCCTTCTTGGTTCGGTTTTTCGCCATGGCTAATCCTCTTGTCGGCATCATCATGGGCAGCACGTCGGACTGGGAAACGATGCAGCATTGCGCGCAGACCCTCGACGCGCTCGGCATCGTTTACGAAAAACGCGTGATCAGCGCGCATCGCACGCCCGCCTTCGCCTTTGAATGGTGTGGCGGCGCGGAAAAGCGCGGGCTGAAGCTGATCATCGCCGCCGCCGGCGGCGCGGCCCATCTCGCGGGCGTGGCCGCCGCGCTCACGCCGCTTCCCGTGCTCGGCGTGCCGATGGAGTCGGCGTCCTTGAAGGGACTCGATTCGCTGCTTTCCATGGTGCAAATGCCGGGCGGCGTGCCGGTCGCGACCTTCGCTATCGGGAAGCCCGGCGCCGTCAACGCCGCGCTTTTTGCCGCCGCCATCCTCGCCCTGGGCGACGACAAAATCAAAAAGGCGCTCGACGCCTTCCGCGCCAACCAGACGGAAAAAGTGCTGGCGGCCAAGCTGCCGTGACCGGCGCGCCCCTCCGGCGCCGGTCGCCCGGCGGAGGGGATTTGCCCATGATCCTTCCCGGCCAGACTCTCGGCGTGCTCGGCGACGGGCCGGCCGGAAAAATGCTGGCTCAGGCGGCGGAGAGCCTCGGCTATCGGGCACGGATCTTCCCCGGCATCGACGCCTCGCGGGACGGCTTCGCCGGATTAAGGGCGTTCGCCGGCGAATGTGCGGCCGTGAGCTGCGCGTCCGAAATCATTTCGACTGAAGCGCTGGACGTCCTGGCGGAGACAGCCAGGCTCCACCCTTCGCGGGACGTGCTGCATCTCGGACGGAGCCGCCTGCACCAAAAACACTGGCTGGCGCAGAATAAATTTTCCCAGGCCGCCTGCGCCGAAGTCTTGGACGGCGACGTGGCCGCCGCCGTCGCCCGGGTGGGCCGTCCCTGCGTGGTCAAAATGGCGGACTTCAGCCTCGAAGGTCGCGGACAGATGCGGATTGCGAACGACGCCGACCTGGAACAGGCGTCGGTGATTTTTCAGGGACGGCGCTGCCTGGTTGAACGCTGGATCGATTTTGCGGCCGAATTGTCCGTCCTCGTCGCCCGCTCAGAGAGCGGCGAAATGAGGCTCTACCCCTTGGTGGAAAACATCCATGCCCGCGGCGTGCTGGATTTCTCCATCGTGCCGGCACGCATGAGTGAAGCCGCAGCGGTGGAGGTCCAGCATCTCGCGCGGGACCTGGCGAAGAAACTCGGGGTGGTTGGCCTCCTTGCCGTGGAACTATTTCTCACCGACCGCGGAGAGCTTCTGGTCAATGCGTTCGCGCCGGGGACGCATCCGAGTGGCGATTGGACACTCGACGGATCTGAGACGAATCAGTTTGAGCAGCAGATTCGGGCGGTTTGCGGACTGCCGCTTGGGCCGACGGACCGACGCGAGCCCAGCGTCACGGTGGGCATTTATGGCGAGGCCTGGCGCGGTGGACGGGATCCTGACTGGACCGTCATTCTGCGCGAGCCGCGCGCGAAGTTGCATCTTTTCGGCGGCCTTGATCCACGGCCGGGGCGGCGAATGGGCTACTTTTCCGTCCGCGCCTCCGAAGTGGGCTTGGCGCTGGAGCTGGCCCGCGAATTGAGAGCGTCCTTGCTCGGCCGCAGCCTTTCGTAGTCCGCGGGAGTATCCAGATCGAACGCGAATTCCGGCAGGTCAACCGCCGCGACCTGGCCGGGATCGAGCTCGAGAAGTGCGCGGGCGCCCTGGTCGCCCTGCAATTCCTGCAGCGTGGAAAAATGCTGCCGCCCGAGCAGGGCGGGCGCGCCGAGATGGCCGCCGTAGCGTGCCGCCGCGATGCTGCGACCCGTGGCGTCGTACGCGGTCGTCAGGCGCGCGATGGTCCCGGCGGAAAGGGCAGGCTGGTCGGCCAGCGCGATCAGAACCGCGTCGAGGCTGCGCCAAAAATTTTTCAGCGCGGCGACCCCGCTGCGAATCGACGAGCCGAGACCCTCTTTCCAATCCGGATTTTCCGCCACCAGCACCGGCAGCCGGGCCAGGACGGGGCGGATTTTTTGTGCCTGGGAGCCGACGACGACCACAACCGGCCAGGCGGGCGAGGCCAGCACCGCTTCGGCGGCGCGCGCCACCAATGGCCGGCCATCGACTTCCAGGAGCTGCTTCGGCCGACCCATGCGGGTGGAGGCGCCGGCGGCGAGAAGGATGCAGCCAAAACGGAACGGCGGCTTATGCATGGATCGGACGCGTGCGCTCGCGCAAGGGGTGGGCGTCCCGGCCGGAGAGAACGGCTTGCATCTCAGCCAGCACCGCGAGAGCGACCGCTTCGGGGGCGTCGCCGCCGAGATCAAGCCCGACGGGCGCGTGCAGCCGGGCGCGCTGCTCTGCGGTGATGGCGAAGCCTCCGGCCGCGAGATCGGATAAGATTTTTTCGGAGCGCTTCTTCGGACCGAGGAGGCCGAGGTAGGTGAGGGGAATTGGCAGAAGCGCGCGCAAAAACGGCAGATCGTGACGATAGTGATGCGTCATCACCACCGCGAGCGTGCGCGCATCGGGTGGGAGATGGACGGCGATATCCTCTGGGCGGGCAACCACCACCGCGTCGGCCTCCGGAAAACGCGCTGCCGTGGCGAACGCCGGCCGCGGATCCGCGACCGTGACATGCCAGCCGAGCTCCTTGGCCAGGCGGACGAGAGGCCGCGCGTCATCACCCGCACCGCAGACGACCAGTGGCACCGGTGGCTGGACCGTTTCACGGAAAACCTGCAGACCGGAGCGTGGCAAGGCGGACATTTCAGCCGCGAGGCGCGTGCCGAGAAGCGCCGAATCGGCCGCCTCCCAGATCGCGACGAGGTCGGTAGATGCCCGCTGGCGGAAGTTTTCAAGCAAGGCACCTGCCCAGGCTGGCGCCGGCGGCAATTTTTCAATCAGGACACGGACCACGCCGTGGCAGCCCAGGCCGACGCCCCAGGCCAGATCATTTTCCGTCGTGGTATCGTAGACAACCAGCGAAGCCTTCCCGCTCGCCAGCACGGCGCGGGCGTGTTCGGCCACGTCCTCTTCGAGACAGCCTCCGCTGATCGAGCCGGTGCGTTCCCCGTCGGGCGTGACCAGCAGGCGCGCGCCGGGCCGCCGATAAGACGAGCCGTCAACCCGGACCAGGGTGGCGAGGGCTGAAGGGCCGGAGGCCCCGGCCAGGCGTTGGAGGATGGCGGAAAATTCCTTCATGCGGATGAGTCTGATGAATCCACCAGCTTTTTCTAAGGATGCAAATCACTCGGTTGAACCGGTTCACTCATAAGCGCCCTTTTTCCGGCCGTGGCATGAATTTATATTGCCACGGAAACATCATCTTTGAAGGACGCGCTGCTTTTGCATATGAACAAAATTATAAATGAGGTTTATTCCTTATGATTTAAATGTGGTTAATCCAATGATTATTCTTGTATTAGGGGATTTTTTTTACGTAAAGTTAGCGACCAAAGCGGGACGGAAACAAAATTATAGCGTTACTACATAACCATTGTACGAAAAAACGCTCCGCCATGAAATTGCGGACGGTAGTTTTGTTGACGAGAAGTTTTGGGCTTTTCCTCTGTCTGGCGGCGGCTCTGGCCCGGCGAGCTGTCGCCCAACCGGCCAGCGCGGCGCCGATGGCGGACGAGCAGCCGGTAAGGCTCGAAAAATTCACCGTCACCGGCTCGCACATTCCGCTTACCGGCACTTCGGAAGAAGCAAGTCCCTTTCCGACTACGGTCATTGAGCGGCAATCCCCCGCCCAGATGGGTTCGGAAACCACCGAGGAAGCTCTGCAAAAATTCATTTTTTTCAATCAGGGAGCGGTTCCCGTTTCCAACAACGACACCGGATTCACCCGCGACGCCAGCGGCATCTCCCTCCACGGGCTCGGACCCGACGCAACGCTGGTTCTGGTCAACGGCCACCGGGTCACGCCCTTTCCCGTCGGACAGTTTGGTGACCGGGCTTTTGCCAACCTGAACACGACTCCGCTCAGCACCGTAGACCATTTTGAGGTCGCGACCGACGGGGCATCGGCGATTTACGGTGCAGACGCCGTTGCCGGCGTGGTCAACATCATCCTTCGTCGTCATGTCAACGGCGCGGAAGCTCACCTCAGTTACTACAACACCACCAACAAGGATTCCTCCCAGGTCACAGCGTCGATTCTCAGCGGCATCTCCGACGACCGGGGAAGCTTGCTGGTGGAATTCAATTATCAGAAACAGCATTCGGTTGCCTACTCCGACCGCGATTATTCGCTCGTCCCGCCGCTCCTGAGCTCGAGCTCCAGCCCGATCAACGCGCAGATCACCGTCACGGCGTATAATTTGGCGGTGACGGGGGTGGCGTCGAACAGCCCGCGCCCGCCAGGCGTGGGCAGCAACATATTTTTCGCCACTCCCGGCATCACCCCGGGCGCCGCCGGCGGAAACACCGTCAGCCCGAACGGACTGCCAGTTTCGCCCTCGACCAATTTCGGCTCCACGCCCGCCACCCAATATATTTACAGCACCGGCAAGCAGTCATTTTATGACTATAATCAAAGCGCCGTCTCTTTTCCGGACAAGAAACGCTACGGCGTGATGCTGGACGGCGATCACCGGCTGGCCGGAGCGCCGAACCTCAAGGGATATTTCGATGCGGATTACCAGGTTTCGCGAACGATCAATCAGTCGGCGCCGGCGCCGACCCTGAATTTCCAGGTTCCCGGGCTCACGCCGCTGGTCATTCCCGCCAACACCACCACGCCGCTGCTTTTTGCCGTCAACTCCAGTGGCTCGCTCGCGGCGGTAAAAACCGCCGGCTCGACTTTTTCCGCCGGCCAGTTTGCCGGTCCCGGCACGTCCATGGATGCGAGCGGCCACGCCCAGCGCCTTGCCGTCGCCGGCGCCCGCAATCCATTCAATCCTTTCAACGAGGATATTTCCGGGACCTCCAGCTATCGCCTGCAGGAGTTTGGCAACCGCGTTTACGATAACACCACTGACGCGTTTCTCGGCACGGCCGGCATCCGCGGGGAAAATATTTTGGACAAATATGATGTCGATGCCGGTTTCCGCTATAACTCGAACACGCTTCGCACCAACGCCACCCAGGTTTCGGCTTCAAAGTTCAACCGCATCCTCAACGCCAACGATTCGATTTTCAATCCCACCAGCTCCGACTACATCGGCACGACCACGCCTTATAATCCCTTCGGTTATTATGTGAATCCGATTCCCGCCAACGCCGCAGTCGTGCGCTATGCCACCATTCACGTGCACGACCGGAATTTCGCCTCGGTCGGCGAGGGCTATCTCGACCTGGATACGACAAAATTATTTCAGCTCTCCTCCGGAGACGTCGGAGCGGCCGGCGGACTCGATTACCGCGTCGAGACGCTCAATCAGGCGCCCGATGCCGAGACCGCCGCCGGCGACATCATCGGCGAGGTGCAGAAGCTGCCGGTCGACCGGCATCGCAAGGTCTGGGCGGCCTATGCCGAGCTGAAGATACCGATCATCGGTCCGCAACAGCACATCCCCTGGGTCCACGGGCTGTTGATCGATCTGGCCGGACGGTACGAGGATTTTCTCACCAGCCGCGAAGACAAGGCCGTGCCCAAGGTGGGCATTCTCTACCGGCCGATCGACGACAGTTTGAGTCTGCACGCCAGCGCCAGCCAGGGCTTCCTCGAGCCGCCGATGTTCAAGCTTTACAACGGCGTTTTCAGCCTGCCATCCCTGGTCGATCCGCGGAACGGCAAAACACTTTCCGAGGTGCCGGTGCGGGATATCGGCAACAGCGGGCTGAAAGCCGAGACGAGCAATGCTTATAACGCCGGCATCGTCTGGTCGCCGAATTTTGCGCCTCTGCGGGGGTTCACCACCAGCGTCGATTTGTGGCGGGTGGAGCGCAACGGCACCGCGCTGGTCAACAACCAGGACACGCTCAACAATTATCGCAACACCAGCTTCGGCTCGGTCCTCAATTTCAACGGTCCGGGCAACCTCGCCGGCGAGACCGTGCTGGTCGATTCCTCCGGCAACGTCAATGAGGTGGTCAGCGTTTACCATAATGCCGGCGACACCATCGCCGAAGGCATGGATATCGCCGCCAGTTATGTCCGCATGACCGATTGGGGAAAATTCGACGTCGCGGGCATGATGGGTTACCTCCACTCGTTCAAGCAGGCGAGCTTTCCCGGCCAACCGCTCAAGGAGCTGGTCGATACCTCGGTCGACGGCGCCGGACAAGACGCCTATTTGCGCCGAAAAGCGATTGCCACCGCCAGCTGGAGCCATCGCGGTTATGCCGTGGACCTGACCGGGCACTTCATCGATGGTTTTCAGGATTATGACGTGAGCGGCAAACCGCGGCGCGTCGGCTCGAGCTGGACCTGGGACTTGCGGTTGAGCTACACGTTTGACCACCGTTTCGGATCGTACTTGCGGGACACCAAGGTCTCCGTCGGCTCGGTCAATATTTTTGATCGCAATCCGCCGGTCTCGATTGCCCGGGGAAACAGCTTCAGCAATTATCCCGGCGTGATCTACAATTCGCTCGGGCGGCAGATTTTCATCTCGCTCGACAAGAATTTTTAGCCGTCGGAGCCGTTCTCAGGCGAAGCTCAAACCCAGTTCGTCGCTGTTGCGTGTTATATCCAGAGGGGGAAAACCGGCGCTTGGAGCAGGTCGGCCAAGGACGACTTTTCGGCGTGGCAGCCGCGCCGGCCGCGTCGCCACGCCGTCGGTCAGAACGATATTGCTGACTGCCACCTGACCGACCCCGCGCACCGCCAGGCGCAACACCGCATCGGTCGAGTCGACCGGCACGGAAATCTCTCGCACGATTTTCGCGCGCGGACGGGCGGCGGCAGCTTGGAATTCGATGGTGAAAAGCCCGTGCAATTCCCTCCAGGCGCCGTCGCTGTGCCGCTGTTCGACGATGACCTTTTGCAGGGCGGGCGCGAAATTGTGCAGGCTGAACTGGAGCTGCCACCGGCCACAAAACGGGGTGGGACCGGCGGCCAGGGCCGGACTTTTTTTTGCCCGCCGCAGCCACCTCTGCCACGCCCGGAGCCGGCGGGCGTCGCGGGTGAGCATCTCCTCGTTCGGGCCGCGCCCGCGCGGATCGCGCGACCGGCGCCACATCCGTCGCGCGGCGGCGAGGCCGCGCCGGAGCTCCGATGCGAATAATTTTGTCGCTCCTTCACAGGGTGCAAGTGCATCGGCGGCACGGTCCGGCTTTCCGCGGGCGAGCTGGCGTCGCGCGGCGAAAACCGACTGCGCGGCGCCGCGCACAAATCGGTCGCGCTGCGCCAGCGTGTGGCGAAATTCCAGGCTGGCGGCGAGCGCCGGCGGCAGCCCGGCGGTTTTCGCCAGCCGCTGGAGCGCCTGGGCTTCGCGGGCGAACGCGGCGGGGAATTCACCGGCAAAAACATCCCAACGTTCATTAATCTGCCAGCGCGCATAGCCGCTGAACGGAAATTTGTCCGCGGCCAACGCGGCGCGGGCGGCGGAATTTCCGTCGCGGCCGAAAACGCGCCTGAATCCGCGCTCGAGCATTTTTTCCGGCCGGTCGATTTCCGGATTGGTCCACAAGCAGGCGGCGGCGGCATCGACCACGAGGGGCAGCTCCGCCGCCAGCCGGCTCGGCTCCCAGGAGGTGACGAGAAAACCGGCCGCGCCCGAGCGGCGGCAATACCGCCACCAGGAGAGGATGTTTCCCAGGCGTTCGCCAAACGCCGGCAGCGGCTCCCAGCGAAACGCGCCGTTCATCGGACAGCCGTAAAAGGCTATGCCCCGCTGCCGGAACCGCGTGGCCAGGTCGGCCTCGGCGAAGTTGAACAGTTCGACCCGCGGGCGGCGGGGGAACGGATAATAATACCATTCGTAGGCCACGACGTCGCGCGGCAGCCGGGCGATGGCTTCGGGAATATAATAAAACATGTCGGCCCAAAGACCGAGACGCAGTCCCAGGGCGGCGGTGAGCGTGTGTAGGCGCGAGATATGCCCGGCAAAGTGCGCCGCCAGGCCCGCGCGCGCGATTTCCTCCCGGCAGCGCGGGCAGCGGCCGAGCTGAAAAGACTCGTCCAGTCCGGCATGGACCAGTCCCGCGGTGCAGAAGGGAGCGATGTCACGCAGCAGTTTTTCCGCAACCTCGGCCAGGCGTGGATGCAAGGGGCAGACCTGGCCGTGTTCGAGCGGTCGGCCGTGATGGTCGCGCAGCTCGTTGAGGTCCCGGAGCGCCGGCGTCTTGATCAGATATTGCGTATGGCCAAGCAGATTGACGATCGGTACGACGCGGATGCCG
>DASRHD010000309.1:0-2755 GCA_035650695.1 Opitutaceae bacterium | reverse complement strand
CCGCTCAAAACCGTCCCTTGAGGCGTGAGTGCCTGGGATCGGACGCCACCTGGGCCGGGGAACCGTCCCTCCTTGCGGCCGCGCGGCTCGCGCTGGCTCTGGGAGGGCCGGAAGAACGCTGGAATCGTCCAAAAAAGGCCGGTTCCGGCGCTGCACCGGGTGGCTGAACGCGACACAACCGGGAGTAATAGCCGTCAGCACCCCGTACATACGTGGATTGGGCAGCTACTGCAAGCCAAGCGTCGGCCAAGCGTCGCGGGCCGGCAACACTCATCCTTATTCACAAAATACGCACCAACATGCCGTTAAGAAGCCGTTAACCCTGCAGTTTTATTGGGCTAGGAAAGGCGCCTCGGAGTAAGGGGAATCGGTGGCGACCCGCGCAAATCGACATTTTTTGCTGCGCTGCGTATTACTGTGCGCTGCAGCATTGGGATGCGCCGAGCTATCCCTCGTCAGTGCCGCTGAGGAGCCGGCACCCCCATCTCAGGCCCAGGCGCAAAGCCAGTCGATCACGCCGAGCTTTCCGGTCGCGTCCGATGCCCGTCTGGCCGGCGACGCCAAGCTGACCCGCTTCGTCCTCGACCTCGACAAGACCATCCAGTTTCGCGCCTTCGCCCTCGATGATCCCTATCGGGTGGTGATCGACATTCCCCAAGTCAATTTTCGCCTCCCGGTCGGGACGGGCACCAATGGGCGCGGCCTGGTGAAGGCATTTCGGTACGGCATGGTGATGCCGGGCGGCTCGCGCATGGTGTTCGACCTGACGGGCCCTGCGAGGATCGCCAATGCCACCATGCTCGACGCCGCCAACGATCAGCCGCCGCGGCTGGTCATTGAGCTGGAAGAGGTGGATCGGCCGAGCTTCCTGCAATCGCTTCATGCCAACGGCCGGCCGGAGCTGAAACCCGCCGCCTCGGAATCGGTGGCCGCCATCGCTCCAGGGGCCGCATCTCCACCGAAGCCGGCGACGCCTCCGGATTCCCGCCCGGTGGTGGTGATCGATCCCGGCCACGGCGGCGTCGACAACGGCACGCGCTCCGGCGAGGAGATGGAAAAAAACCTCGTGCTGGCGTTCGGTCTTGCGCTGCGCGACCGGTTGGAGAAGTCGGGCAAATATCGCGTGGTCATGACCCGCAGCGATGACACCTTCATTCCGCTCGATGACCGCGTGAAGGTCGCGCACAGCCAGGCTGCGGCGCTGTTCGTTTCCATTCACGCCGATTATTTGCCGCGCGGCGAGGGCGATGCCCAGGGCGCGACCATCTACACGGTCTCGGACAAGGCCTCCGACGCCGAGGCCGAACGGCTCGCCGAATCGGAAAACCGGGCCGATGCCATCGGCGGCGTCGACCTGCGCGAAGAGCCGACCGAGGTCGCGGATATCCTGATCGACCTCGCGCAGCGGGAAACCCGCACCTTTTCAAATCGCTTCGCCCGTCTCTTGATGGGCGAAATGAGGGGGACGGTCCGTATGCACAAGAATCCGCTGAAGTCTGCCGGCTTCCGGGTGCTGAAGGCGCCCGACGTGCCGTCGGTGTTGGTCGAGCTCGGTTATGTCTCCAACAAGGGCGACCTCGAGCATCTCGTTTCGGACAGCTGGCGTTCCAAAACCGTGGCCGCGATGGGCCAGGCGATTGATGTTTTTCTGGCCAAACGGCTGGCGACGGCTGGATCAGCCCGAGGCAGATGAATGAAAGGGTGATTTTAGGCGGTTTTGAAGGCCCTAGTTTGGCCACAGCGGCGGCTTTATAAAATAGCAACAAGGTGTTCGGAATCGCCTGAGATTCCGTCGTGGCGAGTGTATCCAGAGTAGCATTGCCGGGTCTGCCGGGGGCAGATTTGCTGATTTTGAGGAAGGCGCCGCATCATTTCCTTCGGCGCAAGGGTAGGAACAGATCTGAATGCGCTTGCTGGTGCGGTTTTTTGGGTTCCTGTTTGCAGCCGGAACCGTGGTGTTCCTGGTTGGCATCGCGGCTGCGGCCGGAATGATCTGGCATTTCTCCAAGGACCTGCCCGATTACTCCCAACTGCAGGACTACGAGCCGCCCGTCATGACGCGCGTCCATGCCGTCGACGGATCGCTGCTCGGCGAATACGCCAAGGAACGGCGGCTCTATCTGCCGATCCAGGCCGTGCCGAAGCTCGTCATCAACGCGTTCCTCGCCGCCGAAGACAAGAACTTCTACGAGCATGGCGGCATCGACTATTCCGGCATGGCGCGCGCCGCGCTGCTCTATGCCCAGAACTACGGCTCCAACCGCCGCCCGCAGGGCGCGTCGACCATCACCCAGCAGGTTGCCAAGAACTTCCTGTTGAACAACGAGGTGTCGTTCGCCCGCAAGATCAAGGAAGCCTTGCTGGCGATGCGCATCGAGCGCGCCTATTCCAAGGACAAGATCCTCGAGCTTTACCTGAACGAAATCTATCTTGGCCTCGGCGCCTACGGCATCGCCGCCGCCTCGCTGGTGTATTTCGACAAGTCGGTGAACGAACTCACCATCGCGGAGGCCTCCTATCTCGCCGCGCTGCCGAAGGCGCCCGCCGCGCTGCATCCGGTGCGCAACCGCGACCGCGCGATCGAACGCCGCAACTACGTGATCGACCGTCTGCAGGAGAATGGTTGGATCAAGACTGCCGACGCCGAAAAGGCGCGCAAGGATCCGCTCGTCGTGACCAATCGCACCAACGGAGCGCACACTTTCGCCGGCGAGTATTTCGCCGAGGAGGTCCGCCGCGACATTTTCGAGCGCTA
>DASRHD010000308.1:0-2627 GCA_035650695.1 Opitutaceae bacterium | reverse complement strand
GCAATCGCGAACCGGCCCGGGAAGGAACTAAAGCAAGGCTCGCAGCGTCTCGCGCCCCGCCGGCGTGGCCACGACAAAAACATGCTGCGCATCCGTCCATTGCGCCGCACAGCAGCCGAATTTATTCCCAAAGGTCGGGCCGTTGTTCGAGGCGAGTTGTGGAAAATCCGCCCGCCGCGCCATGTAGAGATGGAACATGGCGCCGTCGCGCTGGAAGCAGATCTCCATCACCTCGTGACCGCCGAGGCTCAAGGTGCGGCAACCGGTGTCGTGCAGCGCGGTGAGGTCGACCGGAAGCCCGGCGGTAAGCCGGGTGGAGGGATTCTGCAGCATCTGCTGCAGCGCGCCGGCGGCCGCGCCATGGCCGCCGTGCTTTTCGAAGCGCGCGTCGTGCAGGGCAAACGCCATCAGCGAATCCATCGGCGCGGGTCTCTTCAGCTTCCAAAAAGCGGCTCCGAAGATCAGCGCGATACAGGCGGCCAACGCCAGCCAGACCGGCCAGCGCCGCGCCGGCCGGTTAATCTGGCTCAAACTCGCGCCGGCCAGAATCGCCTCGCGCAAGCCGGGCGGCGGCGCCACCGCGCGCAGTTTTTCCGCCACCGCCGCGTCAAAGGCCTGTTCGCGGACAAGCCAGGCCCCGAGGATCGGGTCGCTCTTCGCCTGCATCAGAGCGGCGGCAAACGCCGGGTCGCCCGCGTCACGGCCGCTCGGCCGGTAAGCCCGCAAAAGAAATTTGGCCTTGTCGTTGTTCATGGCTGCTTCCGTTGGTTAAATGCAGTGAAGGACACCACCTTGGTCCCGCCCGCTTCGCGCCGGGCCAGCGCCGTCCGCAGCTGGCCTTTGCCCCGCGACAACCGGGACATCACCGTGCCCACCGGCACCTCCAGCGCCGCGGCGATCTCCAGATAGGACAGGTCCTCGAGATAGAAAAGGGTGAGCGGAGCACGAAAGGTCTCGTCCACTTCTTGCAACGCCTCGACGACCAAGGCCGCATCCAGGCGCTGCACGCGGTCGGTCTCGGCCGCTTCGAGTTCGGCCTCGTCTGCCGGCAGATCTTCCACCGAGGTGACGCGGGCGTCACGTCGCCGCCCGCGGAGAAATTCGCGGTAAAGCGTGGTGAAGAGCCATGACTTGGCCTTGCCGGCGTCGCGCAAGGCGTGCCCCTTGGTTGCCCAAATGAAAAATGTCTGCTGCACCAGATCGCCCGCATCCGCAGGATTTTTGGCCAGGCTCAGCGCAAAGCGATAGAGCGCCGCATAGTGGGCGTCGACCAGTTGCGTGAAGGCCTCATGGCTCATGGAAGTGAGAGCTGCGATACGGCAAATTATTCCGCAATTTGTGCCGCCGTCGAGACCCGAGGGCGGCATCCGGCACCCCTTGAAGCGGGAGGAGCGCGGACCACTCGCTTCGCCGCGCCCACAAAATGCCGTTGACGCCATCTCTGGCGAAGATTTCTTCTTCTCCTTTGCTTTTTGGCAAGGTAGCTCAGTTGGTAGAGCAGAGGACTGAAAATCCTTGTGTCCCCGGTTCGATTCCGGGCCTTGCCACCATTTTCAAGCCAATGATCAGCAGCGCGTTACTGAGCTTAAAATGGACTCCGCTGCAATTTATTTTGAACGGTTTCCGGCTCGCTGGCCGGGGCACTTGTTTTTTTCCTCGTATAAACCGTTCAAACGAAAATGCCCAGCGCGGCGGCAGTTTCTCTCCTATTCTACCGTCGCATCCGATGCTTTCACGCCCTTTTCCGAACGATCCACATGTCCTGGGGCGGCCCGATGGAATTATTTGAAAGATCGTGCCGAACGATCTCGGCGTCTTTCAGCAACTGTTCGCGGATAAAACGCTCTCCGTGGAAAGCAGCGAACATACGGGAACCCTCGACCACCCCGCCGCGAACGACAATTTCGCCGGCATCATACCGCTTCAGTTCGTCCGGCAGAAGTTTTTTCCGGAAATGGTCCCCGTGCAAGGTGAGCAGGAAAAATCCGCCGGGCCGGATGACGCGCAAAAGTTCGGCCATCCACGCGTGGTGAAGCGGTTCGGACAGATGGGTGAAAACCGAAACGCAATAGGCGAAATCGAAAAAATTATCCTCGTAAGCCAGGGGTGGATTGAGCCCATTGATGCGAAAATCGATCTGCGGAAGGCTGAATTTGCACCATCCGATCGTCTCGGTGTTATAGTCGGTGCCATATAGATCGAAGCCGCAGGGCGGCTGGAAGGTGTGGAGATGGCGAAGAATCCGGGCAAAGCCGCATCCCCACTCCAGGACTTTGACAGCCTCCTTGCGACCGTCGCAGGGCACTTGCTCACGAATGATCGCGGCGAGGGCTCTTGCCGCCCACTTTCCCGTTTCGAAATAGGCGCTATAATTAACCGTGCAGTAGGGGTCGTGCATCAACCGCTCCGGTGGCAATGGCACCTCCGGATGTTCGTGGCGGAACCGGTCGTTCAGCCTCCGGTTTTTAGCCGCGATGGCCTTGCCTTTGAGATTTTCCGCCAGGGCTAGAAAGCCCGCCCGCCGGGCAAATCGGACCAAATATTGTTTGGCGGTCTCCTGCATCGACTTGGAAGTCAAACATGCCCAGCTAAATAGCTTCAAGTCCAATCACCCGACGCCAGACTTA
>DASRHD010000307.1:0-2843 GCA_035650695.1 Opitutaceae bacterium | reverse complement strand
GATCCGATGCCCGCGGATTTTAACCTGATGGTCAATCCGTCCGACGAACTCAAGATTGCCGTCCGGCCGGCAGCGGCAGAGATCCCCGGTCCGGTAAAGACGTGTTTGACAGCCGGCAGCGAGCGGAAGATGGACAAATTTTTCCGCCGTTATCTCGGGGCGGTTGAGATAGCCACGTGCCACGCCCTCCCCTCCGATGAACAATTCGCCCCTTGCTCCCATCGGCACCGGCTGGAAGTGTCCGTCCAAAAGGTAAACTTGCGTGCGGGCGATGGGGCGGCCGATGGTTGCTGGTCCATCCGGAGTTCGCAGCGCAAAAGTCGAGTTGGTTGTGGTCTCGGTCGGCCCGTAAAGATCATACACCCGCTTGATGTGTGGCAGAGCGTAGAGTTGCTGCACCAACTGGATCGACAGAGGCTCGCCGCCCAGATTGATGGTTTCCACCGATGCGGGGATTCCGCCGATGCGCAACAATTCTCTCGCCACGGACGGCACGGTCGTGATCAGCCTGACTTCTGATGCCGCCGCCAGACCCGGCAGGGCCAGAGTGCCGGGGGCCAGGATTACTTTGCCCCCCCAACTCAGCGGCACAAAAAGATCCAGGATCGACAGGTCGAATGAAATCGAAATGCCGGCGAGTGTCCCATCGAGCTCACGCGCGCTATAAACCTGGCCGGCCCAATGGACGTAGGCGACCGCGTTGTGATGCTCGAGCATCACGCCTTTGGGCCGCCCGGTCGAACCGGAGGTATAGAGAACATAGGAAAGATTGCTGGACCGGGCGGACGGGCCGGGATTTTCGGTGCTCGCAAGGGCAATGCGCGGATCGGTATCGAGGCAGACGATGTACAGAGCCTGTCCCGCCGTTAGCTTGACGCCCTGCAGTGGCGCAAGAAGTGACGATTGGCTCAGCACGGTGCGCACCTGCGCATCCTCCAGCATGAAAGCCAGCCGTTCCTGTGGATAAGTCGGATCCAGCGGCACATAGGCGCCGCCGGCTTTCAGCACACCCAGCATCGCAACCACCATATCGGTGGAGCGTTCGAGAAATATTCCCACCAAGTCTTCAGGGCGCACACCCAGCGACTGTAGGTGATGGGCGACGCGGTTCGCGCGAAGATTTAACTCATGATAGGTGATGCGGTCCGCGCCAACCACGAGTGCCACGGCATTTGGCACCGCATCAACCTCGGCCTCGAACAGCTCATGCAGGCATCCTTCGCGCGGCAAGTCCCCAGCCATGCGTGTCTCTTCTGCCCCTACTTTCTCTTGTTCACCTGCCGTGCGCGGAAGCTTTCTTTCCTCCTTGAGGCACTTAGGATTTTGCCGGGTAAATGCTATCATGGCTGAACTTCACTCTAAGTTGGAGGGCCGCATCTTCTCAGTAGGTGTTAACCCTCAATGATTGAGAAAACCGGTACCGATGGTTCGATTTAGAAGGCCTAGACCCCATTTTGAGGATCGCCACAACGACGTCTAATGGGGCATGATCATCACTCCATCGATGGCGGCCAGAGACTCTCCATCTATGGAACAGGCCGCGGCGAGAGCTCGCGTGTCGACTGGTTCCACTCCGTCCGTCCAGGCATGGCCGATCAGTCTGCTGGGGGTGCCGTTCGACAATGTCACCAAGGCGGAAGCCGTCGCTCGCATCGAAGCGATGATTGCAACCCGGCGTCCTCATTATGTCGTCACCGCCAATGTGGATTTTCTCGTGCAGGCACGGCACGATGTGGAGTTGCAGCACATCCTGCTCGAAGCCGATCTAGTATTGTGTGACGGCACTCCCTTGCTCTGGGCGTCACGCTGGTTGGGAAATCCACTGCCGGAACGCGCCGCGGGATCCGACGTGGTGCCATTGCTCTTCCGCGCGGCCGCGGAAAAGGGGCACCGCATTTTCCTTTTGGGCGCTGGACCCAATGTCGCGGCGGAGGCCGCCGAGCGGCTCCAGAAACAGTATCCGGCTCTCGCGATTGCGGGTCATTATTCGCCGCCCTTCTGCGATCTGCTCGAAATGGACTTCTCCGAAATTGCGCGCCGCGTGAGCGCCGGGCGGCCCGATATTTTACTCGTTTCGTTTGGCTGTCCCAAGCAGGAAAAATGGATTGCCATGCATTACCACCTGCTTGGCGTGCCGGTTCTGATCGGCGTGGGCGCCACGCTCGATTTTATAGCCGGACGGATGAAACGAGCCCCGGCCTTGATGCAGCGGACCGGCACGGAATGCATTTACCGGCTGGCGCATGAACCGCGCCGATTGGCCCGTCGCTACGCGTGCGATTTCCTTCGCTTTATCCCGTCGATCGCCCTCCAGTGCTGGAACCTGCGCACGCCACCCCGCCTTTCCACCCCGGTGGAATCCATGACGGCGGTCCGCACTGCGGATTGGCAGCAGATCCGGCTGGCCGGAGACTTCAGCGCATCGACATTGAACCGAAGACGGAGCTTTTTCGATGAAGTGCGACAAATCATCAGCCATTGCCAACTCGATTTGTCGCAGGTCCGTTTTCTGGACAGTACGGGCGTGGCCGTGCTGGTGCAATGGCGCAAACGACTTCACTCCCATGGCAGGCGGCTCATGCTGCTCAATCCCAGCGCAGAGGTGCGACACACCTTGAAGCTGATGCGGTTGACGGGATATTTCTGGGTCGTCTCCCAATCTGCGGGGATTGCGCGCCACACCGACGTCACGCAAACCGATCAGCCGGTCGTTCCACCTTATCCGGGAGGCCATACGCTGGCCTGGCAGGGAGAGGTCGTCGCCGCCAACGTGGAGGCGGTCTGGGGTCTCACCCTGCGACATCTCGCTTCAGTCGGTCCGCCTCCGCGTCAGACCTTCATCA
>DASRHD010000306.1:0-6434 GCA_035650695.1 Opitutaceae bacterium | reverse complement strand
AGATTCATGATCTGCACCGCCTGGCCGCTGGCGCCCTTCAGGAGGTTGTCCTCGGCCGAGGTGAGGATGAAATTTTTCGTGCGCGGATCGAAGACTGCGGACATGTCAACGCGATTGGTGCCGGTGACGTGCGCGGTGTCGGGCGTTTCGCCGCTGGCCAGCAGCTGGACGAACGGCCGGCCGGAATAGGCGGCCCGCCAGGCGGCGTAGAGCGCGTCGATGGTCGCACCGGCGGCGGCCGGCACGGTGATGGTGGTGGCGATGCCGCGCCGCATCGGCGCGAGGTGCGGATTGAACTGGATGAGGGTGGGCGCGCCGGTCAGCCGGGCGAGCTGCTCCTCGATTTCGGCCAGGTGCCGGTGCTTGACCAGCCCATAGGCCTTGGCGCTCTCCGCGCGCTCGACGAAAAGAAAGTCCTCGGCGGCCTTGCGGCCCGCGCCACTCACGCCACTGAAGGAATTGGCCACGATGTGCTCGCGCGAAACGAGGCCGGCCTTGAGCAACGGCACCAGCGGCACGAGGATGCTGGTGGGGTAGCAGCCGGGCGCGGCGACGAGCTTTGCCTCGGTTTTCCACCCCGGCGGTGTGAGCTCGGGCAGGACGAAGCGCGCCTGCGACAGCAGCTCCGGCGCGTGGTGCTCGCCGTAGTATTTCTGATAAACGGCAAGATCGGCGATGCGGAAATCGGCGCTGAGGTCGATCACCCGCTTGCCGGCCGGGACGAGTTTTTTGGCGAACTCGGCCGAGGCGCCGTGAGGGAGGGCGAGAAAAAGCAGGTCGAGGTCGCTGGCGGCGAGCGCGTCGGCGTTCGAGTCGCTGAAAACCAGGCCCCGGTCGGCGCCGCGCAGCGCGGGAATGACCTGGGCGAGCGGCTTGCCCGCGTGGGTGCGCGAGGTCACGGCCGCGAGCTGCACCTGCGGATGGGCGAGCAGGAGTTTGACCAGAAGTTCGCCGGAGTAACCGGACGCGCCAACGACGCCGACTTTCATAGAAGGAAAAGGGATTAGGCAGGAAGCCGGGAAACCCGGAGGAAACAGACTATTGCTGAAATGGTTCGTTTAACAAAAACAAAAAAGCGGAGGCCGCGAGGGCGCTCCGCTTGAATGGAAAATTTTGGTGGCGAATCAACGCTTCGAGAACTGGAAGCGTTTGCGGGCGCCCGGCTGGCCGGCCTTCTTGCGTTCCTTTTCGCGCGGGTCGCGCTTGAGGTGTCCGGCTTTCTTGAGGGCGGGCCGGAGCTCGGCGTTGAGCTTCTGCAGGGCGCGGGCGATGCCGTGGGCCACGGCGACAGCCTGGCCGCCGTTGCCGCCGCCGGTGACATTGGCGGTGACGTCGATCTTGTCGCGCATCTCCACGGTGAGGAGCGGCGCAGCCGCCTGCTTGGCGAAATTTTCGTGGGTGAAATAGTTGTCGAGGTCGCGGCCGTTGATGAGGACCTTGCCGGAGCCGGCGGTGATGCGGACCCGGGCGCTGGCGGTTTTGCGGCGGCCGGTGGCGGCGATGACGTTGGTTTCTGCGGTCATGGGCGGACGAAAAGATTAGACGGAAATTTTCTCGGGATTCTGCGCGGCGTGGGAATGCTCGGGGCCGGCGAAAACGCGGAGTTTGGTTAGCATCTGGGCGGCGAGGCGGTTCTTCGGAAGCATGCCCTTAACGGCGTGCTTGATGACAAAGTCGGGCCGGCGGACGCGCTGTTCGGAAAGGCTGCGAAAGGTTTCGCCGCCGACGTAACCGGAGAAAAACATGTAGCTGTTCTGCTCCTCTTTCTTGCCGGTGACCACGACCTTCTCCGCATTGATGACGACAACGTAATCGCCGGTGTCGACATGCGGCGTGTAGGTGGCCTTGTGGCGGCCGCGCAGGATGTTGGCGGCTTTGACGGCGAGACGGCCAAGCACCTGCCCCTCGGCATCAATGAGATACCATTTGGGTTGGACCGTGCTCTTGTTGGCAAGGAGGGTTTTCATACGCGAAAAGGGGTTGATAACTAGAGCTGGATGAGGAGGTGTCAACTCTTTATCCACCGAGGTAACGCCATCATCCGGACCAAAATGGATTGCCCGACAAAACGGCCTGCGCCGCCCCGTCCTTTTCTCCAAAGCAAAACCATTCAAACAGCGCTAGACGATGCGCTGGCAGCTGGAAAACCGTGTTCTGATCTACGGCCGCCAGACGGTGGTCTTCGATTGACGAAAACCGCGCGGCCACTTGCCGAGCGGGGAGGTTCTCATCTCTTATCGGCATTTATTTTATCATGCATGCAATCCGTATCCATGAGAATGGCGGCGCGGAAAAGTTGCTATGGGAGGAGCTGCCTGTCCCGCAGCCCGGTCCGGGAGAAGTGCGCCTGCGCGTCGAGGCCGCCGGAGTGAACTTCGTCGATATTTACCAGCGCAACGGACTTTATCCGGTGACGCTGCCATTTACCCTTGGCCAGGAAGCGGCCGGCGTGGTGACGGCCGTGGGTGAAGGCGTGACTTCCTTCAAGCCTGGCGATCGCGTCGCAACGGCGCGCGCCCTGGGGGCCTACGCCGAAGAAACCCTGGTACCAGCCGCCCAACTTGTGCCTGTGCCGCCGGCGATTCCGCTGCAGCAGGCAGCGGCTCTGCTGTTGCAAGGCATCACCGCCCACTATCTCGCCTGCGATACCTTTCCGCTCAAGGCCGGCGATACCGCCTTGGTCCACGCGGCGGCGGGCGGCGTCGGTCTGCTGCTGGTGCAAATCGCAAAAAAACGGGGCGCGCGGGTGTTGGGCACGGTCAGCACGGATGACAAGGCCCGGCTCGCCCGTGAAGCGGGCGCGGACGAGGTCGTGGTGTACAGCCGTGACAATTTTGCCGCGGCGGCAAAACGCTTCACCGACGGGGCGGGGGTCGACGTGGTGTATGATTCGGTCGGAAGAAATACTTTTGAAGGCAGTCTCGAGAGCCTTCGCCCGCGCGGACTGTTTGTCACTTTCGGCAACGCCAGCGGCCCGGTGCCGCCGTTTGCGCCCCTGCTTCTTACCCAGAAGGGCTCGCTCTTTTTCACCCGTCCCTCCATTGCGCACTACCTGCGCACGACGGCGGAACTGCGCGCCCGGACGGACGATTTGTTCCGCTGGGTTGCCGCCGGGGAGCTGGGGGTGCGCTTGAGCGCCAGCTATCCGTTGGCGGCGGCAGCCGACGCGCATCGCGCCCTCGAGAGCCGGACCACTACAGGCAAGCTCCTGCTTTTGCCCTGACGGGGGCTACCCGGAATGACGTTGCTTTTTGCGTGGCGGCAGAGCGGGGGACATGGGGTTTTTGTCCATGTAACAGATCAGGCGGCAGTTAATACGGCTAAATAAGCCTGTTTCAAATTAGGACACTACCCGGCGATTTCCTGCATTTACACCGGCGGGTGGATTTGATCTCGTCGACGTTTCCCAAGGACCGCTTCCGCTCCATGAACACACCGAACCATCCCCAAGCCGCCCCCAGCGCCAGCGCCGTCCTCCCGCACGAGGAAAAGCTGCACCATTTCTGGAAGAAAAACCGCAATACCATTTTTGCCGCCTGTGTGGCCGTCCTCCTGGTCGTGGCCGGGCGGGGTGGATGGGAAATTTACAGCGCCCAGCGTGAGAAAAGCATCGAGGCCGACTATGCGGCCGCGACCACCCCGGAGAAACTGCGGGCATTCGTCCGCGACCATGCCGGACACCGTCTGACCGGCGTTGCCAGCCTTCGCCTAGCCGACGACGAGTATTCGGCCGGAAAATATTCCGAGGCGCTCGCCGATTACGGGACTGCCGTCTCGACGCTGCGCGACACGCCGCTGGGCGGCCGAGCCCTGCTTGGGCAGGCCATTTGCAAGCTCCGCTCCGGGCTGTCCGCCGACGGCGAAAATCAGCTCCGGCAGCTCGCGGCCGATCTGAGCCAGTTGCAGGCCGTGCGCGCGGAAGCGGCCTATTGTCTGGCCAGCCGCGCCGCCGACGACGGACGGATCGACGACGCGAAAAAATTTGCCGACCAGGTGCAGCAGATCGACGCCCAGGGAATCTGGGCGCAACGAGCCCTGGCCCTGCGGGCTTCGCTTCCCGCCGACGGCGTTCCGGGCGGCGCTGCTCCCTCCGGCGGCGTCCAGCTTCAAGTTCCCGGCAAGTAGCCGCGGCGGCGGGCTGAGTCCGGTCGGAAACCACCATGGGCGAGCGGCCACCACCGGCGGAAAAATCCCGGGGCCGGCCATGGCCGATGCGCCCGGTCGTAATGGCCGATCTCGCCGCCAAGGCTTTTGCCGTGGCCGCGTGGCCTTTTTCGCCCTGGCTGGCGGCGGCGTTTTTTGTCGGACCGGACCTTTACCTCCTTTACCATCTGCTGGTGCCTTCGGCGCAGGGGGTGGTGCGCGTCTTCACCCATTTTGCCACGGCGGAAAAGGAGGTTTGGCTGACGATCGACGACGGTCCGGACGAAACGGACACGCCCAAAATTCTCGAATTGCTGGACCGGCACAAGGCCCGCGCCACTTTTTTCGTCATTGGGGAACAGGCCGCGCGTCAACCGGCTTTGGTGGCGGAGATCGTCCGCCGCGGACACGAGGTGGCGCATCACACCCATACCCATCCGCTCTATACTTTTTGGTGCGCGAGTCCGCTGCGGGTGCGGAAGGAGCTGGATGACGGCATGGCCGCACTGCGCACAGCCGGCGTCCAGCCGCGTTGTTTCCGCCCGGCGGTGGGGATCAAGAACCCCTTCCTGCACGACGCCCTGGCGAGCCGCGGGCTGGCCTGCATCGGTTGGAGCGTGCGCAGCCGCGATTGTCTTTCCCGGGAGGCGAATCGCGTGGTCAAGCGCGTCCTGCGGCAGGTCCGGCCCGGGGTGATCATTCTGATGCATGAAGGTCCGCACGCGCCCCGCCCGATCCGGGTCGAGGCCATTAGCCGTCTGCTCGACGCCCTGAGCGACCGGGGTTATGCCTGCGTGGTGCCGGAGACGCGGCAGCTTCGCCGGCAGCCGCCGCGGCAGGTGGTGAAATAAGGGAGGAGCACGGAACCTTCACCTTGAAAATCGAATTCGATGGAGACGCCGCCCGGCCGGCGCCGGCGCCGACCGGCTTGCGGTTGCCGGTGCGCTGGCTGGCCGGCGAGAAGGCGGAATGCATTTTCCCTTCCGTCCGCCCCGCCGGCGAGGCGGACGGTTTTCGGCTGTTTGCGGCCGACGGGATCATGGCCGGGTGGGGCGCCCAGCCGGTGGCGGAATCGGCCGAGGCCGCCGCCCGCGAACTTTACCGGCGCCTGTTCGAGGCCGCCGGCCGCCGCCGCTTGTATCGAATTTGGAACTACGTGCCGGCGATCAACGCCAGGCGGGACGGATTGGAGAACTATCAGGCGTTTAATGTCGGCCGCGCCTCGGCCTTCGAGGAAAAATTCGGCGTCGACTACCGGCAGTCGCTGCCGGCGGCTTCAGCCGTCGGCAGCGGAGGCGAAACGATCGCCGCGGTGTTCGTCGCCGGCGACCGCGATCCGCGGCACATCGAAAATCCGGAGCAGATTGCCGCTTACCATTATCCGCCCGAGCACGGGCCGCGGCCGCCGAGTTTTTCCCGTTCCACCCTGGTCGAGATGGACGGGCGGCCGGTGATTTTCATTTCCGGCACGGCGGCAATCAAGGGCCACGTCACGGTCGCAACCGGCGAGCTCGACGCCCAGCTTAGCTGCACCCTGGACAACCTGCAGTTGATTTCCCGTGCCGCGGGCTTGGGTGAGGAGCTGGGCGCTGGAAATGATTTTTTGCGCCACTTCAAAGTTTATCTCCGGCAGGCGGAGACTTTGGCGGCGGCGAGGAAGCGGCTGGAGGCGTCGCTGCTCCGGCCCGGCGACCGCGTGACCTGGCTGCTGGCGGACCTTTGCCGGGCCGGCCTGACGGTTGAAGTCGAGGCGACGCTGGTGGGAAAATAAGGCGGAGTCAGAGGCCGAGCAGGGCGCGCAGCCGGCGGGTGTCGGTCTTGCCGCGCGCGGTGAGCGGAAATTCCGGAAGGATGCGCCACTGGCGCGGAATTTTCCACGCGGCGAGCCGTTCGCGCAGCGCCGCGCGGATCGCCGCGGCGGTGAGATCCGTTCCCGCCACGGCTGCGGCCAGGGCGTCAGCCCGTGCCGGATGAACGGCGGCGAAAGCGTCGTGCACGCCGGGGAGGTGGCGCAGCGCCTGTTCGATCTCGGCGAGATTGACCCGGCGGCCGGCAAGTTTGGTGAAGCGGCCGCTGCGGCCAAGCAGGACCAACTCGCCCCGGTGGTTGCATTCGCCAAAATCCGCCGGCCGATGCCGGCCGCGTCCGCTGCGCCGATGCCGGTTGCCCAGGGTGAAAACCGCCGCGCTTTCGACCACGAACCGGCGTTTTTTTTGAAACACGAGCCGGACACCCTGGATCGGCCGCCCGACGCTGGCTCCACGGAGCGTGGCCATGCCGGTGCGATCATA
>DASRHD010000305.1:0-5644 GCA_035650695.1 Opitutaceae bacterium | reverse complement strand
CTCCTCAAGCTCCTGCTCGAAGTGAGCGAGGGCAATGGCGAGGAGGCGGCCGACATCGTTGTCCGGATTAGCGACAAGTCGGACGACTTTGATCAGACTGAATTCCGCCACCGCATCGGTCAGATCGTGGCGCTGCGGCGCGACCGCGGCCTGCATCAATTCAACATCGGCCAGGCGCTGCTCGAGGTCGGCCGGCAGGCGCGGGACAACGGGGTATTCGTCCCGGGCGAGCTTGCCCTGCTCGGCAAGACGCTGCTGCAGCTCAATGAAATCGGCCAGCTGCTCGATCCCGCCTTCGATCCCACCGCCTCGGTGCGCCACAATGCCAGCGACCTGCTGCTGCAGCGCTTGCGCCGGCAGTTCACGGTGGGGAACGTGTTTTCCTCGCTGCTCGAAATCAAGGAATTCGTGGGGCACCTGCCCACGCGCCTCAACCGGCTGCTCGACGCCATGGTCAATTCCGAGTTGGAGGTGAAGGTGCAGACGCCGGACGCAAAGACGTTCCTCGATGGCATGCAGAAGATCGCCAACCGCATCACCGCCGGAATCATCCTGGCGGCGCTGATCGTGGGCGCGTCGCTGCTCATGCGGGTGCAGACAAGTTTCCGCATGTTCGGTTATCCCGGATTCGCCATGCTCTGTTTTCTGGCCGCCGCTGCGGGCGGCTTCTGGCTCGTGGTCAAAATCTTCCTCCAGGACTACCGCAGCCGAAAAAAAATGTCGGAGTGAAAAGGGGCGCTTTAGGTTCAGAAAAACCCATTGTCATTCTGGGCGGAGCGAAGAACCCCGAGAGCCCGCCTTAGGCTCTTCGCTCCGCCCAGAATGACAAAAACGCTCCTTTTACGCCGTGACCGCTTCGGCGGCGAACGGCGGCTGGGAGGCCGGAGGCGCGGAAGGAGGCGGTTGCGTCTGCGGCGGCTGGGCGCGGCGGACGGCGTCGGCCACGGTGACTGATTGGTGGGCCTCGGCTTCACCGCGCTCCTGGTTGAAGCGCATCGAGACGGTCTTGGACACACCGCGCTCCTCCATCGTTACACCGTAGATCGCATCCGCCGCGGCGATCGTACGCTTGTTGTGCGTAATGATGATGAACTGCGAATCGGTGACGAATTTTTTCAGCAGGTCGGTGAAGCGACCGATGTTTGATTCGTCGAGCGGAGCGTCGAGCTCGTCGAGCAGGCAGAAGGGCGACGGCTTCACCAGATAGAGCGCGAAAAGCAGGGCCACGGCGGTGAGCGTCTTCTGGCCGCCGGAGAGCAGCGAAATGCTTTTGAGCTTGGTGCCAGGCGGCTGGGCCACGATTTCGATGCCGCTTTCAAGGATATCCTCGGCCTGGAGCAATTCGAGCTCGGCGCGACCGCCGCCAAAGAGCGTCTGGAAGGTGTAGGCGAAATTCTTTTTGATCTGCTCGAAGGTGACCTCGAACTGCTTTTGCGAAGTCTGGTTGATCTCGTCGATGGCCTTGAGCAGCTCGGTCTTGGCGTTGGTCAGGTCGTCGCTCTGATTTTTGAGGAAATCGTGCCGCTGCTTCAGTTCGGCGTATTCCTCGATGGCAACGAGGTTGACCTCGCCCATGCTGCGCAACCGCTGACGGAGCGCCTCGATCTCAACCTTGAATTCGTCCCAGTTGGTGGCCTCGAGTGCGGCGAGATCGGACTCGGTCGGCTCGCCTTTCGGCGCCCTGGCCTTACGGCGACGCGGTTTTTCTGCGGCCGTACCGTTGATCTGGGCTGCCGCCGCGCCGTTTTCCTGGCTTCCGGCTGCCGCATCCTCTTCTTCATCCAGATCGAGCGGCTTGATGCCTTCCGGCTCGTCATCGGCATGCCAGAGCTCGCGCTTCCAATCGATGGCGGCAAGGTCCGCCTGAAACTCGCGCTGGGCCTCCTCGGCGAGAAATTCGGTGCGGGAGCGGCTCTCCGCCAGCTTCACTTCGCAGCGGCTCAGTTCCGACTGCGCGGCGTCGGCCTCGGTGCGAAGGGCGGCCTGGCCCTGCTCCACGGCCGAAATTTCCTGCTCCACGCCAACGAGCTCGACGCGAACTTTTTCGACCGAGTCCTGGGCGACGACCAGCGTCCTGGCCAGTTCGGCGCCGCGCGCGCGTTCGGCCTCCGCCTGGCGCTCGAGTTCGGCGATCTGTTCCGTCCAGGCCTCGATTTCCTGCTCGCGCTGGATGAGCAGTTCCTCGAGCTGAACGCGGCGGCGATCCATTTCGCTCAGGCCGCGGTCGAGCACTTCAACCTTCTGGCGGCGTTCCGCCAGCTCGAGGCGAGCCTGGGCGAGCGATTCCTTTTTCTGATCGCGGTCGGTGCGTACCTCGGCGAGCCGCGTCTCAATTTTGGAAATATCTTCACGCTGGCGGGCCGCGGCGGCGTCGGCCTCAGCCAGGCCGGCCTGGGCCCGAGCAAAACGCTGCTGGGCCTCGTCGCGGGCCTGGGCCAGCGCGGTCAATTCGTTTTCCAGGCGGCGGAGGCGGGTGACGGCGTCATCCAGGCTGCGCTGGGAGTTGCGCTGCTCGGCCTGGGCGGCGGCCACCGCCTGGGTGGCGCTGAGAACGTCGGCCCGCTTCTGTTCGAGCGCTTGCTCGGCGGCGGTGAGCCGGGCGTTGAGCGTGTCGATTTGCGCGCGCTGGGCGTCGTGCGCCTGCTGGTCCTTGGCCAGCTCGCGCTTGGATTCGCGCAGATCGATGTCGCGCTGGAGGATGCTGTTAGCGGGCCTCTTGCTGTGGCCGCCGAAGACCACGCCACGCCGGTCGACCAATTCACCCTTGCGTGTGGCCACGGCGAGGAAGCTGAAGGCGGGATTGGTCTTCCAAAAATCGAGAAACGCGCCGAGGTCGTCGGCCACGTAGCAGGCGCCGAGCAGGCCGGGCGCGGGATGAGCCGGGTCGATGTCGTTCAGTGCGGCGATGGCCGGAACCAGTCCAGGCGGAAGCGCGGCACCGTCCGGGTTTTGGTCGCGGAGCTCCGCGATCTGCAGGCAGGCGCTGCCGAGCTGGTCGTTTTCCAGCTGGGCGAGAATTTTCTTGGCCGTGCCCAAATCGGCGACGTGGATGGCCTCGACCGCAGCGCCGAGCAGCGCCTCAAGCGCCTTGCCGAACTCCGGCTTGACGTCGAGCCCCTGCATGACGGGCGCGACTTTGGCGCCGTCGAGCGCGGTGGCGAGCCGGCCGGAAAGAAGCGCCTTCGCACCCTCGCCGAAACCCTCCCATTTTTCCTGGAGCTGCTGGAGCAGCTTAAGGCGGGCGGTGCGCTGGGCGAGCTGGCGGTCGATTTCTTGGAGCTTGCGCTGGGCGTCGCGAAACTCGCGCGTCAGGTCGGTCAGGGCCTGCTGGGCGGCCTGGGCCTCGTTATGGGCGCGCGATTTTCCCGCCTGGGTCTCCTCCAATTTGGCGGCAAACTCTCCGGCGACGCGCGCGGCCTCGGCCTGCTGGGACCGAGCCTGGTCGAGCTCCTGCGCCAGTGCATCGTGGCGGAGGGCGCTGGTCTTCTGGTCGACTTCGTAGCCGGAGCAATCCGTGCGCAAACGCGCCACCGTGCTTTCCAGCTGCAAAAGGTGAAACTTGGCCTGCTGCAGTTCCTGTTCGAGGCGGGTGAGTTCGCCCTCGACCACGGCCAGCTCGCGGTTGCGGGCCTGGAAAGCGGCGTCGCTGCTGCCGAGAAGACCGAGCTGCATCTGTTTGTCCTGCGCGCCGGTGTCGGCCTGGGCGGCCAGCTCGCGGATCTGCATTTCAAGTTCGCCGAGGTTGTCGCGGCTGGAAGCGAGACGGTCCTGCAGGCCGGTGCGCTTGATGGTGGCGACGTTGGCCTGGTTTTCCGCCTGCTCTTTTTGCGAGCGGAGGTCGAAAACGGATTGTTGGGCGTCCTGCACGCGCTGGTTGAGGAGGCTGCGGCCGGACTTTTTTTCCTCGAGCTGGCGTTGACGCTCGGTGAGCGCGGCGCGGCGGCCCTCGGCCTCGGCGCGGAGGGCGGCGGCCTTGGTCTCGAGTTCACCGAGTGCGGCGCGGAGCTGGCCGAACTGCCAGCCGCCGAGGGCAAGCGCGAGATGACGGAGGCGGAAACTGAGTTTCTTGTAGCGGAGGGCCTTCGAGGCCTGGCGTTTGAGGCTGCCGATCTGGCGCGAGACTTCGGCGATGACGTCGGCGACGCGGGCGAGGTTCTGTTCGGTGAGGGCGAGCTTGCCCATGGCCTCGCGGCGCTGGGACTTGTACTTGGTGATGCCGGCGGCCTCTTCGAAGACGGCGCGGCGCTCCTCCGGCTTGGAGGAAAGGATCTGGTCGATCTGGCCCTGGGCCATGATCGAATAGCTCGTCCGGCCGATGCCGGTGTCCATGAAAAGCTTGTGGATGTCCTTGAGGCGGCAGGCCTGGCCGTTGAAGAAATACTCGCTCTGGCCGTCGCGCGAGACGCGGCGCATGATCTCGATCTGGTGGAAATCGCTGCCGAGCTGCTTTTCGCAATCGGTGAGAAGAAGCGCGACCTCGCAGAGCTGGGCCGGCTTGCGGGTGTCGGCGCCCTCGAAAATGACGTCCTGCATCTTGCCGCCGCGCAGGGCCTTGGCACTCTGTTCGCCGAGCACCCAGCGGATGGCGTCGGCGATATTGCTTTTCCCGCAGCCGTTGGGGCCGACGATGGCGGTCACGCCGGGCTCGAAACGCAGCGTGGTGGAATCGGCAAAAGATTTGAAACCGTTAAGTTTTAGCGCCTGCAGATACATGAAGGGCTGCACTAGAAAGGCCGCGATTTCGCGCGGCAATGGGAAATAATTTCCAGTTGTTCACAGGCTATTCGCAGTTCAGACACGGAACCCACCGCCCGAACCCTAACACAATTGGCCGCGGGTGCAAAAACAAACATGAACGAAATCGCCGCAACCGAAACGGGAATTTCCGCACGCACGCTGCGCTACCTGCCGTGGCTGGTGGCGGTGGCCCTGTTCATGGAAAATCTCGACACGACGATCGTCAACACGGCGGTGCCGACCATGTCGGCCGGCCTGCATGTTCCGCCGCTCAGCCTCAAGACCGTGCTGACGAGCTACACCATCAGCCTGGCGGTGTTTATTCCGATCAGCGGCTGGATGGCGGACCGTTTCGGCACGAAGCGGATTTTCGCGCTGGCGATTTCGCTTTTCATGCTCGGTTCGCTGCTCTGCGGAATTTCGCTCAACCTGCCCATGCTGGTGGCGTCGCGCATCGTGCAAGGCGCGGGCGGCGCGATGATGACACCGGTCGGCCGGCTCGCCCTGGTGCGGGCTTTTCCGCGCTCGGAAATGATCACGGCGATGAACTACGTGGTCATTCCCGCACTGATCGGCCCGCTGCTCGGCCCGTTTGCCGGCGGACTGATCGTGCACTGGCTGCACTGGCGGGTAATTTTTTTCATCAACCTGCCCTTCGGCCTGGCGGGACTGGCCATGCTGCGGCGCCATATGCCGGATTTTCGCAGCGACGGGGTGCCGCCGCTGGACTGGGAGGGCTTTCTGCTTTTCGGCAGCGGCATCGCCCTGCTCTCGTACGTGCTGGAAATTTTCGGCGAACACACGCTGGGCACGAGCGAAGTGGTCTTTCTCCTCATCTGCTCCTGCACCCTCCTGCTGGCCTATGGCTGGCATTCCCGCCAGACCACGGCGCCGGTGCTGGCGGTGG
>DASRHD010000304.1:0-2631 GCA_035650695.1 Opitutaceae bacterium | reverse complement strand
AAAATCGGCGATTTGCAGCCGGTGAAAATATTCCGTGGCCTCGACGGAGTTGAACAGCCGCGTGTCCTCGTCTTTCCAGAGGGCGAGACGGTCTTCCTCGCCGCGCACCGTCCAGAGGTCGTTGAAGGGCGGCTCGGCGATCTTGGACAGTCCGGGCACGAACATCATGCCACCGTCCGTCTGCACGCCGACTGACGCGCCATTGGCACCGTGCACCGTGACGCGGGCATAGAGGGCGGGATTCTGGCTGTTGCTCACGACGATGTTGCCGAGGGCGCCGCTCTTGAAGCGCACCACGGCCGTCGCGGTGTCGTCCACTTCGATGTAAGGGTGGTTGATGTTCGTCCAGAAGCCAAACACCTCCTCCACCTCGCCCAGATACCAGAGCAAAAGATCGAGCTGGTGGGACGATTGGTTGATCAAGACGCCGCCGCCTTCGCCCTTCCAGCTGCCGCGCCACGGATCGCTGCGGTAGTAGGCCTCATCGCGCCAGCCCAGGACCACCACCGTGCCCAGCATCGGCGCGCCGAGCTTGCCTCCTGTGATCGCCTGCTGGATGCGCTGGCAGGGAGGATAAAACCGGCGCTGGTAAACCGTGCCGAGCACAACCCCGGCGTCGCGCGCCGCCGCCAGCATCGCGTCGCAATCGGCAAGAGAGGAGGCGAGGGGTTTTTCCACCAACACATGCGCACCCGCGCGCATGGCCGCGATGCTTGGCCCGGCGTGCTGCGGATGCGGGGTGCAGACGCAGACCGCCTCGACTTCGGCCCGGGCGACCATCTCGCCGACGTCGGTGAACGCGGCCACGCCGTAGTGCTTGGCAAAGGCGCCGGCTTTTTCAGGCGTCCGGCCGCAGACGGCGACGAACTGCGATTCCTCCAGGCTGCGCAGCGCCGCGGCGTGGAGATGCCCGACTTTACCGCAGCCAATCAGGCCAGTCCTCAATTTTTTCATAACAGAAGAAGTGCGCCCGCTCAGGGCTTGAGCAGAACCTTCATCAGGCCTTTTTCACCGCGATGCAATTTTTCAAACCATTTTGGTCCGTCCTCCAACGGAGCGACGGCGCTGATGAACTCGGTGACGTTGATTTTTCCGTCGGCGATGAGATCGAGGCAGGCGGGATATTCGCCCGCGGAGGCGCAGGTGCCGTTCAGCCGCAGTTCCCGTGTCACCACCGTCTGCAGCGGCAGCTCGACCTGTGGTGCCAGATTTCCCACCAGGGTGACGCTGCCTCCCTTGCGCACGCAGGCGATGGCGGTTTTGAGCGTCGGGGTGATTCCCACCACCTCAAAAGCGGCGTCGGCGCCGTGCCCGCCGGTCAGGCCGCGCACCTTGTCGGCCACGGCCGGATCGCCGGCCGCGAGCACCTCGGTCGCGCCGAGCTTTTTCGCCAGCCGCAAGCGTGACTCATCGAGATCGATCGCCACGACCAGGCGGCAGCCGGCTGCCCGCAGCACTTGCACCACCAGCAGTCCGATCATGCCGCTGCCCACCACGACCGCGGACGCCCCGGACGGAAGCGCGGCACGCTGCACGGCATGGGCGGCGACCGACACCGCCTCGACCATCGCGGCCTGGTCAAAACTCAATTTTGCCGGCAGGCGGTAAAGGATGTGCTGCGGCACGGCGACATATTCGGCGAACGCCCCGTCGCGCCGGTAATCGCTGCAGGACACTCCCAGCACCCGCCGATTGTCGCATAAATTCACCTCGCCGCGCCGGCAGTGCCAGCACTTCCCGCAGTACACCGTCGAGTCGAAGGTCACCCGCTCGCCCTCCTTCCAACCGGTCACGTCCGCGCCCAGTTCGTCGATTTCTCCCGCCGCCTCGTGTCCCATGACGATGGGCGGAATACGCCGGCCGGTGCTGCCATCCATGCCGTGGACGTCGCTGCCGCAGATCCCGCAGGCCCGCACCCGCACCACCACTTCGTCCGGCCGCGGCTGCGGCTTGGGCCGGTCCTCGATGGCAAAACGATGGTAGTCGGTCAGGACGAGGGCTTTCATACGCGGACGGTTTCAGAGTAAAGATTCAATTCTTTCCAGGGCACAACTTATTTAGACGTGCGAAACATCGCGATGCAGGCCAGGCTTTTTCAACCCCCTGCGCTTATGAAAAAACTTCTCGCCTGCTTTCTGGCGGTTTTTGCCGCCGGCCTTTGCTCCCTTCGCGCCGACGCTCCCGAGTTCAAAATCGTCCGCCTCGACCCTGCGCTCGATGCGCTTATTCCGCCTGATGCCAAAATCGAAAAACTGGCCGGTGGCTTCACCTGGACGGAAGGCCCGGTCTGGCGCAAACGGGGCGGCTACCTGCTGTTCAGCGACATTCCCAAAAACACCATTTATCGCTGGAAGGAGGGCGAGGGGATCTCCGTCTTTCTCCGGCCGGCCGGCTACGACCTCGGCGACACGCCCGACTGGGAACTGGGCAGCAATGCCCTGATCTTTGACGCCCAAGACCGTCTCGTCATGTGCGATCACGGCAATCGCCGCATCGACTGGCTCAACGAAGACCATTTTTCCAAGACCACCCTCGCCGAAAAATACCTCGGCAAGCGCCTCAACAGCCCCAATGACCTTGTCTTCAAGTCCAACGGCGACCTCTACTTCACCGATCCGCCCTACGGCCTGG
>DASRHD010000303.1:0-6522 GCA_035650695.1 Opitutaceae bacterium | reverse complement strand
CGGCGCTGCCCCGCCGCCGCACCTGGGTGCGTCCCATGCTGCTGCTCGGCGTCACGATCATCGCAGCAATGCTGACGGCTTGGTGGCTGCCGTGGCAAAATCTGTCTCCGTTCGGTCAGTCGGCTTTGCTTTTGCTCAACTCCCCGGTGCTGTTGCCCTGGGTGGTGATCGCGGCCGTCGTTTCTCTGCTGGTGGGTGCAATGGCTGCGCTTCAGTGGGACGATTGAGCCGCGGCGGCAAACGCCCGCGCTCGCGCGTCAGGGCATTGGCGAAACGCTTGGTTTCAATTTTTGTTACAAAAATCTTGTGCCGGGAAGCGTGCTTCCGCCTCCCTGATTGCATTTGCCGGCAAATTTGCGGGCAAGCAACAAAAGGCCGACGGCGCCATAGAACCAAAGGCTGGGGGCGCCCCCACCGCCGCCGCCCGAGGAGGATGCGGCGGGTGATGCCGGCGAGGATGGCGACGTTAACGCATCCGCCACCGCGGGATAACCTTTCCAGGTGGGCGAGGTGAAGCCATTTGCGTTGACCGGATAATGGACGGTAAATGCGACGGCGGTCCCGAGGAAGACATTGCTGCCGAAAAACGCCGGGGCGTTTCCCTGGAACGTCGCCTTGGCCAGCGCGAAGCTGGAGGTGAACGCATTGTCCCCGACGGAGGTGACGCTGGCGGGGATCGTCACGCTGGTCAAAAACGCGCAGGAGGAGAATGCATAATCTCCGATGGAAATGACGCCGGAGGGAATGGAATAGGAGCTTTGCGGGCTCGCAGCGGGGTAGGCCACCAGTTCGGTTTTCGTTTTGTTGAAGAGCACGCCGCCCACGCTGACAAAGCTGGCATTGGCCGGATCGACATTGATCTGGGTGAGTTTGGCGCAGCCGGAAAACGCCTGCGCGCCGATCGCGGTGACGCTGGCCGGAATCGTAATGCTGGTCAGTGCGGCACAGCCGAGAAACGCGCCGCTGCCGATGTAAACGACATTGTTCGGAATGACGAACGAGGTTTGGATGCTGGCCGGCGGATAGGCAATGAGGTTGGTCTGCAATTTGTCGTAAAGCACGCCGCCCGGGCTGGAGTAGTCCGGATTGGCCGAATCGACGCTAAACTGGCTGAGGGCGGAACAGCCCTTGAAGGCCTCGTTGCCGATCGAAGTGACGCTGGCGGGAATGGTGACCATGGCCAGGCCGGTGCAGCCAGCGAAGGCGTTGTTGCCGATGGTGGTGGTGCCCGTCGGAATCGTAATGTTGGTCAGTTGAGTCGCATTTGAAAATGCGTTGGCCGCGATGGTGGTGACACCGGTCGGAATAGCATAGGACGTTTGGGTGTTTCCCGCCGGATAGGCGATGAGCTGTGTCATGGCTTTGTTGAACAACACTCCGCCCGAGCCGGCAAAAACCGGATTGGTGGTGTCGACCACGAATTGGGCCAACTGCTGACAGCCGGTAAACGCGCCATCCCCGATGAACGTGATGCTCGCGGGAATGCCAAAAATGGTTATCCCGCTGCCGGCGAACGCAGCCTGGCCGATGGAAGTAATGCCGTACTGAATACTGACCACCAGCAGGCCGCGGCAGTCGAGAAAGGCGAAATCGCCAATGGAGGTTACCGTGCCGGGAACGGCATACACCGCCTGGGTATTGCCGGCCGGATATTGCAAGAGCTGGGTCTGGGCATGGTTGAAGAGCACGCCGTCGGAACTGCTGGCATAGGCCGCGTTCGCGGGATCGACACTGATCTGGGTCAGGAGGGTGCAGTTGGTGAAGGCATCGGCGCCGATTGACGTGACGCTGGCCGGGATCGTGACGGTGGTCAGGGCCGCCGAAGCAAAAGCGCTGTTCCCGATTGTCGTGACGCCGGATGGGAGGGTGACGCTGGCGAGGTTGCTGGCGCCGTTGAAGGCGTCGGTGCCGATCGTCACAATGCCGGAGGGAATGGTGTAGGACGTCTGGGTGTTTCCTGACGGATAAGCGATGAGCTGCGTCTTCGCGTGATCGAAAAGCACTCCCCCCGCGCTGCTGAAATTGGGATTGGCACTGTCGACATTGACTTGGGTCAGCCCCTCGCAGTCGAGAAACGCGTCCAGCCCGACGGAGGTGACGCTGGCGGGAATGGTGACACTGGCGACGCTCGAACCGGAGAAGGCGTCGCCTCCGATGCTGGTGAGGCCTGACGGCAGGGTGAGGCTGGCCAGGTGTCGGGCGTCGGCGAATGCAAAATTGTTCACCGAGGTGACGCTGGAAGGAACCGTATAGGACGATTGCGTGCTTCCGATCGGATACTGGATCAACTGGGTCTGCGCCGTGTTGAGCAGCACGCCGCCGGCGCTGACAAAATCGGGATTGGCCGCGTCGACGTTGATTTGGGCCAGTTGACTGCAGCCTTCGAACGGAGCGATCCCGATCGAGGTCACGCTGAGCGGAATGGCGACGCTGGTCAGGCTGGTGCAGCCGGAAAACGCCTTGTCGCCGATCGACGTCACGCTGGTCGGAAGGGTGACGCTGGCGAGCTTGGTGCAATTGTCGAACGCGTCGGGCCCGATGGCGGTGACCGGTTCATTGGTCAGGGTCGCATTGATCGCCGACGGTATGGTGATGTTTCCGCCGCTCCCGGTATAGCCGACGATGGTGATCGTGGTGCCGTTGTCCGCGTAGACGAAGCCATCGGAGGTGGTGGCCGCGCGCAATTGCGGCAAGGCCAGGAAAAAAATCAGGCCCGCGGCGATCAGGCCAAGCCGGGTAGTCGGCGCGAACGCCTGCGCTCGATGCGACGGTGAATCCGGGGAGGTGGTTTTCGAGCTTGGGCAGAGAATCGCTGGTTCGCGAAGGTTGTTAATCACAATCGTAGGGCGAAAAGACGCGTTAATAGTTCGGTTGGCTGGATGAGCGCCCACGAAAGAGGCAGAAGACGTGCCACAAACAATCAAAATGTAGGGAAAAATCCCTAGCCGCAAAAGGCCTGCATTAGATTGCGGAAAAGGGCCAGACGCGGACCTGCTTGCGCCGCGAGCGTCATCTCTTTCGACCGACGAAAAGCAAATACTGCCAGATGCCGGCGTAGGCCGGACAAAGCGAGTCGGTCATCGGCGAAAAAGACGACTGCAGGAGGGGGCGCAGCTGCCCGTTCATGCGGACATGGTTCACGCCCATCCAGCGCTCAAAGGAGCGAAAACGCGTGGCATGAAAATCCACCGCCGCCACGCGGCCGCCGGGGACGAGATCGCGGCGCGCCGCCTCGATCGCGGCCTCGAAGCCGGGATTGAACATGCTCAACGCATAGGAGAACAGCACGAGGTCGAAGGTGGACGGATCGCTCAGCGGCGCGGCATAGGCCTGGCGGAGCAGGCGCAGGCGCGCGCCAAATTTCCCGGTTTTGCGGCGGGCCAGTTCGAGCATCGGCCCGGAGAGGTCCACGCCGGTGATTTCCGCTTCGGGAAAGCGACGGGCGAGCTCGGCGAGATTGCGGCCGGTGCCACAGCCGACCTCGAGGACGCGGCGCGGCGATTCGCCGGAAATTTTTTCCAGAATCGCACTGCGACCGAAAAGAAAAGTCCAGCGCGTGGCGTCATAGATGCGCGAATGGAAGCGGTAGTATTTTTCCACCGCCGCGCCGGCGGCGGCCGGGGAAGCGGGCGCCTTCATACAACTTCGGCGAAGTGCAGACTGCCGTAGGTGCCGACGCGGTCGGTCGGGTGCAGCCCGTCCGTCAGGTGGGGAAAGAAACGGAGTCTTTCCCGGATGTCGTCCGGCACGAAGCCGAGATCGAGGCCGGCGGAGCGGAGAAGGATTTTCGTGCCCTGCCGGCTGTGGGCGAGGATGAGATCCCATTCCTCGCGCAGCGCCGCGGGATCATGCCAGGCGAGCCAGTCCTGATGGTCGAGCAGGACGAAGTGGGAGTAAACGCCGGGATTGCGGCGGAGAAATTCCGTCACCGTGCAGGTGTGGGTCTGGATGCGGTCGGCGCGGGACGCGAGCAGGCCGAGGTTTTCCGCGCGGAGATAATTGGGGCAGCACGTCGTAGTGTAGGAGCCGGTGATGTAGACGCGCCAGAAATAATTTTCGCGCGCGGGCAGGCCGGTCATGACGTGGCGGAGCTTGTCCTTGACGTAGGCGGCGAGGCCGCCGGGATAATGATTTTCAATCAGGGCGATCTGCGGACCGGGCACGCCGAGCAGGGTCATGACCATGCGCTGGCGGACCAGCCAGTTGCTCAACCGGCCCCAGATTTTCGGCTCAAGCAGGGCGTAAATTTCGCGCTGCTGCTCCGGGGTGTCGGCGTCGAGGAGGCAGAGGGCGAAATTCTTGATGTTCGGCTTGGCGCGGAAGAGCGCGCCGCCGAGCAGCCAGGCGGCCGAGCCGGCGGCGCCATGGTAGTAAAACGATTTGCGCACGCTGCCGGGATCGAAAAACGAAATTTTCCGGTCCCAGAATTCGCGGGCGTAGGCGGGCAGGGCGGGGCGGACGGCGCGGTAGAGCGGCCGGTATTTTTCATGGGAGCCGATGCCGAAGAGCTCGAAGAGATCGGCAAAATCGCCGCGGCAAATGATCGCGCGCTTCAACTCGAGCAAGGCGTTCTGGCGGAAGTTGACGTCGACGGCGTGGATCTCGGCCGGACCGTCGAGCAGGTAGTCGAAGGCGTTGCAGCCGGCGCTGGTGATCATGACGACGCGGCTGTCGGCGCGGAGCTGGAGGAGATGGCGGTCGATGCGCGGGTCTTCCCAGCAGGTATTGTAGATCAGCTGGCCGCCGTGAACATGGTGAAAGACCAGACCGTGCGCCGCTTTCAACAACTGCCGGGCATGGCCCGGGCCGCTGGTGTGGCCGCGGGATTCGAGCTTCATCGCCGCGAGCAATCCACGGGAAGCGGGCGGGCACAAGGCCAACTTCGACGGGCGCTGAAAATGTTACAAGATCGCAACATGTCGCCGGGGGTGTGGAGCCCGGACAATTTGCGAAACGCGCCCTCCGGCCGCTGCCGGATGAAATAACCGGGCGATTGCCCGATGGAGTTTGCCGGCCCAGCCGCTGATAGTGTGCCAAATGAGGGAGCGGGAGGGAGAAATTATCGTCATTGGAGCCGGGCCGGTCGGCTTGACGATGGCGTGCGAGCTCCTCCGCCATGGCGCGCGGGCGCGCCTGGTCGATCAGCGGCCGACGCGCTCCGTCCACTCCAAGGCGCTGGTCATCACACCGCGCACGCTGGAAATGCTCGACCTGATGGGGTTGGCGGACGCCTTCGTCGGCGCGGGCAACCGGTTGCATCGCGTCACGGCGCACGCCCAGCACGAGGTCCTGGCCAGCGTCGCCTTCGACCTGCTCGGCAGCCCGTATCCTTTCGCCCTCTGCCTGCCGCAGGCGGAAACCGAGCGCCTACTCGAGGAGCGCCTGGTCCAGCTGGGCGGCCGGGTGGAGCGGGGTGTGACCTTCACCGGCCTGGACGCTTCGCCGCGCTCGGTTCGCGTCACCCTGCGCGGGGCGGACGGCATTGCCGAGACCGTGACGGCCGACTGGGTGATCGGCTGCGATGGTGCGCACAGCGCGGTGCGGCATGCCACGGGCGCGTCATTTCGCGGCTCGGCCTACGAGGACAGCTTTGTCATCGCCGACGTGCGGGTGGACGACGGCGTGCCGATGGACGAGGTGAATTTTTATCTGGCGGAGGACGGCGCCGCCGGCTTTGTCCCGTTCGGCGGCGGCCGGGCGCGCGTGGTGGCGACGGAACAGAGTGCACCGGACGGCAGCGCGCCGGTCCCGACGCTGGCCGAATTTCAAGAGTTGGTCATGCGCCGCACCGGCATTCGCGCCCCGTTGCGCGACCTGGAATGGTCTTCGCGCTTTCGGGTCTCGCGCCGCAAGGTCGGACGGTTGCGCCACGGCCGCGTTTTCCTTGCCGGCGACGCCGCCCACATCCATAGCCCGGCCGGCGGGCAGGGGATGAACACCGGGATGCAGGACGCCTTCAACCTCGCCTGGAAGATGGCGCTCGTCGCGCAAGAGCGTGCGCCGGAGTCGCTGCTTGACAGCTATGATGCCGAGCGCGAGCCGGTGGCGGAAACGGTCCTGCGGCTGACCGACCGCGCCACCCAGGTCGCCCTTTCCCGGAACCACGCCTTGCAGGCGCTGCGCAACTATCTTGTGCCCTTTATCGCCTCGTTCCACGGCGCGCAGGAAAAACTGCTGCAGGGCCTTTCCGAACTCGCGGTCGACTATTCGCGCAGTCCCATCGTCCAGCAGCACGGCCACGGCCCGATCGCCGCTGGCGCCCGCCTGCCCGACGGCGAACTCGTCGAGGTCTCGACCGGCCGGCGACGGCGGATTTTCGATCTGTTGCGCGAGCCGCGGCACACCCTGCTGCTCTTTTACCGCGGCAGCGACGAGGCACAGCCTTCCGCGCTGGCCGGCATGGCCCGCGAGGTTTTTGGCGAAATCGCCACCCCCTGGCTGGTGATTCCGCAGAACCAGGCGGCGGTTCCGCCGGCGCCGGGAATTATGCGCGACGAAAGCGGGTTGGTTTGGAAACGCCTG
>DASRHD010000302.1:0-5281 GCA_035650695.1 Opitutaceae bacterium | reverse complement strand
GAACAGCCCGGGGATGTCGGAAAGGAAGATCGGCACGAAGTCGGCGCGGCCCTCGGAAATCGCCTTGCGCAACGGCGCGCCGGTGAAGAGCGAGACAGAACGAAATTCGCGCTCGCGTCCCGGCTCGGCAAACGGCGCCGGTCCTTCGGTATGCAAATGATAGAGCCGCACATCGGCCAGGTTGTGGCGGGCGGCGAGCGCCTCGGCCAGCGGCGTGGGCGTGGCGGCGGCGCCGTGAAGAAAAATATTGGTGCCGCTGCGCACCCCGGCCACGGCATCGGCGGCGGAGACGGCGCGGGCTTTCCAGTTCGCAAGAGTGGAGCTCATGACGGGTGCCAGTCTGGCAAAGGAAGGGCCGGGAGCGAAGCGGGGAATTTGTGCATTCTTTGTGAACTTGGCACCATCTTTTGGTGCGCGGAGAGGCGTCTCCGGCGGAGGAAAGGAAGCGCGCCGCGGTTCACGCCAACCGCCGCCGTTTATTCCACCGTTACGCTCTTGGCCAGGTTGCGCGGCTTGTCGACGTCGCAGCCGCGCTCCACCGCGATGTAATAACTGAGCAGCTGCACCGGAATCGTGGCGATGACGGGCAGGACGGCCTCGTGGCAGTCAGGAATCGGAATGACCTCATCGGCCAGGCCCTCGGGCAGGTTCTTTTCGCAGCTCTCGGTCACGATGGCGATGATGCCGCCCTTGCGGGCCTTGATTTCCTGCATACTGGAAACGAGCTTGTTGAACATTTCCCCCCGGGAGGCGAAAAACACGCTCGGGCATTTCTCGCTGATGAGGGCGATCGGACCGTGCTTCATCTCGGCGGCGGGGTAGCCCTCGGCGTGGATGTAGGAAATCTCCTTCAGCTTCAGCGCGCCCTCGAGTGCGATGGGGAAGAGCGAGAGCCGGCCGAGGAAAAGGAAATCGTTGTAGCCGGCGTAGCGTTTGGCGATGGCCTTGATGCGCGGCGCCTGCTCCAGGGCCTTGCGGACCAGCGCCGGCGCCTGCTTGAGCGCCTGCACGATCTGCACGCCGTCGCTGAAACTCATGTCGCGCAGCCGGGCGACGTAGAGCGCGATCATGGCCCCGAGCAGGAGCTGCGAGGTGAAGGCCTTGGTCGTGGCCACTCCGATCTCCGGCCCGATGTGCTGGTAGATGCCGCCGTCGGCCTCCCGCGCAATGGTCGAACCGACGACATTGTTGATGGCGAGGACACGGTAGCCCTTGCGCTTGGCTTCGCGCAGGGCGGCGAGGGTATCGATCGTCTCTCCCGACTGGCTGATGGTGAAAAAGAGCGTGCGCGAATCGAGCGGCATGTTCCGGTACCGGAACTCCGAGGCATAGTCGACCTCCACCGGGACGCGGGCGAAGCGCTCGATCAGGTGCTCGGCCACCAGGCTGGCGTGCCAGGCCGAGCCGCAGGCGCAGAAAACAAAGCGGTCGATGTGGCGGAACTCTGCCGGGGTGAGGTTCAAGCCGCCGAAATTGGCCGTGCTGCCGTCTTCGCTGAACCGTCCGCGCATGGTGTTTTCGAGCGCCAGCGGCTGCTCGAAAATTTCCTTTTCCATGAAATGGGCGTAGCTGCCGAGCTCGGCCTCCTCCACCGACCAGGTGATCTTGTCCATCACCGGCGAGACGTCGGCCTGGTCGAGCGTGGTGATGGAGAAATTTTTCGGGGTGAGATGGATCAATTCGCCATCCTTGAGGTAGACGACGTTTTGGGTGCGGCTGATGAGCGCGGCGGCATCGCTGGCGAGAATGTGTTCGCCATCGCCCACCCCGAGAATGAGGGGCGAGCCTTTCCGGGCGCCGACGATTTCACCCGGCGCCTCGGTGCAAAGCACGGCGATGCCATAGGTGCCCTCGACGTGGCGGAGGGTCTTGCGCACGCTTTCGAGGAGGCGGCTGTGGCCGTTGCTCGCGGCCGGCTCCTTGGCGTAGTGATAGGCGATGAGATTGCACAGCACCTCGGTATCGGTCTCCGATTTGAAGGTGTAGCCCTTGCCGACGAGGAATTTTTTGATCGCGGCGTAATTTTCGATCACGCCGTTGTGGATCAAGGCCAGCCGGCCGTCGCTGCTCAGGTGGGGATGGGCATTGGCGTCGGTCACACCGCCATGGGTGGCCCAGCGCGTATGGCTGATCCCGGCCGTCCCGGTCAGACGGTGCTGCGCCGCCTCCTTCACCAGGTTGTCGACCCGGCCGACTTTTTTCACCACGTCGATCCGGCCGTCTTCCTGCACGGCCAGTCCGGCGGAATCATAGCCGCGGTACTCGAGGCGCTTGAGGCCCTCGAGCAGGATGCCTGCCGCGCGCTGTTTACCGACGTATCCGACGATGCCACACATATTTTCCTTCTTTTGGCTCGCGAAACTACGCTGTTCGGCAAACCTGCTGCAAGCCCGCAAAGAAACCACTTTGTTACGTTATGAATTCGCCGAAACATGCCGTGCTGGCCGTCGTCATGGGTGGCGGCCGTGGCACCCGTCTCTATCCCCTTACCCAGGAACGCTGCAAACCGGCGGTGCCCCTAGCCGGCAAGTACCGCCTTGTCGACATTCCCATCAGCAACTGCCTGAACAGCGACATCAATCGCATTTTTCTTCTCACCCAGTTCAATACCGCCTCGCTCCACCGCCACGTCCAGACCGCCTACCACTTTGATCCCTTTGGCGCCGGTTTCGTCGACATCCTCGCCGCCGAGCAGACGGAAAAAAGCGAGAACTGGTACCAGGGCACGGCCGACGCCGTCCGCCGCAATCTCATCCATTTCCGCGCCTTTCCCCATGACGTCGTGCTCATCCTCTCCGGCGACCAGCTTTACCGGATGGATTTTCGCAAGATCATCGAGCAGCACGTCGCGACCGGCGCGGAGGTCACGGTTGCGACCACCCCCGTGCCCGCCTCGCAGGTCGGCGGCCTCGGCATCATGCGGGTGAGCGACGATCTCGCCATCACCGAGTTCGTGGAGAAAACCAAGGATCCCGAGGTCGTGTCTCGCTTCATCATCAGCGAAACGCTTGAGCGCCGGCTCACCGCGGCCGCGCCGGGGGGCGAAAAGCACTGCCTCGCCTCGATGGGCATCTACGTTTTCAACCGCGCCGCGCTCGCCGCCGCGCTCGACAACACCATGACCGACTTCGGCCGTGAAATCATTCCCGGCCTGCTCGAGCGCATGCGCATCTGCGCCTACATTTTCGAGGGCTATTGGGAGGACATCGGCACGGTCCGGGCGTTTTTCGAGGCCAACCTGGCCCTGGCCCAACCGCTTCCGCCCTTCAACTTTTTCCACGCCACAGCGCCGGTCTTCACCGCCCTGCATTTCTTGCCGCCGGCCAAGCTCAACCGCTGCGCTCTCGACCACGCCATCATTGGCGATGGTTCGATCCTGACCGACAGCACGCTCCGGCGCTGTGTCATCGGCAGCCGGTCGTTCGTCGGCGAAGGCGCCACCCTGGAGGAAGTGGTGATGATGGGCGCCGACGCCTATCAGACCGAGGACGAGATCAAGGCCGACATCGAGGCGGGCCGGCCGCACATCGGCATCGGCCGGAACGGCAATATCCGCAAGGCGATCATCGACAAGAACGCCCGCATCGGGGACAACGTCACCCTTTCGCCCGAGGGCAAACCCGACGGCACCTACGCCCACGGCATCATCATCCGCGACGGCGTGCTCGTCGTGCCGAAGGGTGGGGTGGTTCCGACCGGGGCGACGGTGTGACGCCTCCCGTGTCGGCCGACGGCTAGTGGGGCAGCGGTTTTGCCCGCCGCACGATCAGCACCGCGCCGGCGACGATGAGAAAAAGGGAATAAAACGTCCCGCGGCTCAGGCCGAAGATGAGGGAGATCCCCTCGTCCGGCTCGCGAAACAGCTCGCAAAAAATCCGCACCAGCGCGTAGCCGACGAGAAATTCGCCGGACAGCCGCCCCGGCCGTTCGCGGGCCGCGTCGGTTTTCCAAAACCGCCACTGGAGATAAGTGAGGAGGAGCAGGCCCTCCAGCCCCGCCTCATAAAGCTGCGAGGGATGGCGCGGCGCAATTTTTGCCACCGGAGTGTCCGGCGGCGCGCTCAGCGGAAAAATCACCGCCCAGGGCACGTAGGAGATTTTTCCCCACAGCTCGCCATTGATGAAATTGGCGAGGCGGCCGAAAAAAAGCCCGGCCGGCGCGACCGTGACGATGAGGTCGCCGAGATGGAGAAACGGGATCCGGTTAGCCCGGGCAAACCAGGCCAGGGCCACGGCCACGCCGATCATGCCGCCGTGGCTGGCCATGCCGCCTTCCCAGACCCGGAAAATGGCCAGCGGGTCGCGCCCCAGCGCGCCGAGGCCGTAGAAAAGAAAATATCCCAGCCGGCCGCCGATCAGCACCCCCAGCACCACCGCGGTGATCAGATCCGGCACTTTGGCCTCGGGCAGGAGCGAACGGCCCACCCGCGCGTATTTCCAGAGCAGCCCGCCGCCGATGAGGAAGCCGAGCAGATAGGCCACGCCGTAGTAGCGAATGCCGAAATGATCCGAAAAGCGGATGAGGAATGGACTGAGGTCGTGAACCCAGTAGGCGAGCGGCATGGAATCAGGATTTGGCGGGCGGCGGGAACGGCGTGGTCGGCGCGCCTTCGCCCGACCGCCGCGGGCGCGCCTGTTTCTGCAGCCGGGCGCGGGCCAGTTCGCGCATGTCCACCGCCACGTCGTCCTTCTCGAAAATCTCCCGGCCGAGCAGGTGCTCCATCACGTCCTCCATCGTCACCACCCCGGCGGTGGAACCGAACTCGTCGACCACCACGAGCATCTGCTGGTGGGTCCGGAGAAAGACCTGCAGGGCGTTGCCCACTGTCACCGTCTCGGGGATGAAGTGGACCTCCTGCATGATTTTTTCCACCAGTTCGAAGTCCTGGTCGTTGGCCTTGGCCTTGAGCAGGTCGCGCCGGCGCACCAGCCCGGCGATGTCGTCGAGATTTTTGCCATAGACCGGCATGCGGCCGAAGGGGAGGTTGGGAAATTCCTGGAACACCTCGCCGACCGTGGCGTTGCGGCGCAGCGCGGTCACGACCGTGCGCGGCGTCATGATTTCGCTCACCCGGACGTCGTCGAGGGAGAGGGCATTGGCGATGATGTTCGATTCGCTCTTGGTCAGCGTGCCCTCCTCGGCGCCGCGCTCCGCCAGGAGGATGATCTCTTCGTCCGACTTGTGCACCACGGGGGCCGACCGGATGACCGTGCGCACGATCACATTGCAGACCAATGTCACCGGACTGAGCGTGCGGCGCAGCGCGGCCAGGGGAATGACC
>DASRHD010000301.1:0-3891 GCA_035650695.1 Opitutaceae bacterium | reverse complement strand
CATGGCCGACGGCAACTCCGGCGGCTTCTCCGGCACGGGCGGCCATCTCCGCGCCTGGAGCCTCGGCACCGTGGTCACCCAGGCCGCGGCGCCCGTCTTCAACCCGAACGGCGGCACCTTCCTGCTCGGCCAGATGGTATCCGTAACCATGACCTCCGCAACTCCGGGCGCTTCGATTCGCTACACCACCGATGGCAGCACACCCACCGAGACGAACGGCACTCTTTACTCCGGCCCGGTCAGCATCACCTCCACCACCAATGCCACCATCACCCTGAGAGCCATCGCTTTTGCTGCCGGAGACAGCGACAGCACCGTGACCAGCGCCGCCTATTCTTTTGCTTCGGACGTCCAGGCCGCGGCGCCCGTCTTCAGCCCGGCCGGCGGCACTTATGCCACGGCACAAAACGTGAGTATCACCTCAGCTACCAGTGGCGTCACCATCCGCTACACCACCGACGGCAGCACGCCCAGCGAAACCAACGGCACGATCTACTCCGGTCCGGTGAATATCGCCAGCAGCGTCACGCTCAAAGCCATCGCTTACTCCGCCTCCATCAACCCCAGCTCCGTTACCAGCGCAGCCTACACCATCGGTTCGCCGGTTACGCTTAACTTCGAAGCGGAGAGCCTGAGCTTCACCGGCAGCGGCGCCACCACCTCGATCCAGACCGACACCAACTCCAGCGGTGGCAAATGGGTCGAGCTCGCCGGCAACAGTGTGGGCGACCACATCGACTTCACCGTGCCGAACGTCCCCGCCGGCACCTACCAGCTGAAGATGGAATGGAAGGGCAACAACAACCGCGGCATCCTCCAGCTCTCGGTCGATGGTACCAACCTCGGCTCCACCCTCGACCAGTACTCCTCGGGCCAGACCTATCCGACCACGACCTTCGGCAACGTGACCTTCAGCGCCGCCGGCAACCACGACGTCCGCCTGACCGTCACGGGCAAGAACTCCGCCTCCAGCGGCGAAGCTCTCTCCGCCGACAAGTTCACTTTTGTCGGCCAATAAACCGGAAAAGTTTTGTTTCTGCCGCCCCGTCCCCGGTTGAGCCGCGGACGGGGCGTTTTTTGGTATTCGGCCTCTGCGGACTTCCCTCCCAATTTGTCTTACGACTCATCACAACCGCATTCGGATTTTGTAACGTATTATATTACAAACTAAATTGGACCGCGTGGCCAGTCGACCCACTCGCCATTTTCCGGGATGGACCGCTCCGCCGGAGGACGCCTCACTCTTTCAAGAGCTCCCGCAACCGCGCACACATCTCGCGGCTTCCCGCCACGTAGTGAATGCGCTTCATCTTCAGGTCGAACTGCCGCAACGGCAGCTGTTCGCCGTTAAGAAAATGAACCTCTCCGCCCGCCGCCCGGCATAGAGGAATGGCCGCCGCCAGGTCCCAGATTTTCACATTGTGATCGACCGCGCCGTCGATCAGCCCGGCCGCGACATAGGCCAGGTGGAGCGTCGCGCTGCCGAACGAACGGATCTTGAAGTGGGCGAGAATCGGCTGGACCTCCCCCACGTGCGATTTCTCCGCCGGACTGTGCAGGCCGATCAGGCTCTCGGCGCTAAACGGCCCGGTTCGCACCCGAGCCGGACGCTCCCCGTCGTGCACCCCGAAGCCCGGCCCGCCATGCATCAGCGTCCGTCGCGACAAATCGTAAACCACGCCATAAACCGGTTCGCCGTGCTCGAACAAGGCCAGCGCGATTGCGCATTGCGTCATGCCCAGCGCATAGTTGTTCGTCCCGTCGATCGGGTCCAGCATCCAGGCAAAGCGCGCCGTTACCGGGATGGGCGCCGGGGCGTCCGCCAGCTCCTCGCTGAAAAACTGGTCGCCGGCGAACTGGGCGCCGAGTTCGCGAAAGATATTTTCGGAAATGGCCACGTCGACCGGCGTCACCCGCGTGCCGTCGCTTTTCCAGCGGCTTTCCGCGCGGCCAAATTCGCGGTGAAACAGTTCGGTTTGGGCGAGGACCGCGCGCTTGGCGGCGTCGATTCGGGCGGACAATTCGGATGAGGGCATGAATCCGCCAATTGACCCGATCAGCTGCGGCCCGACAACTCAATAACGCGTCCGCGCCGAATCATTCGTACTCGTAGAGCTTGGGATCGCGGATGGGAGCGCCGCGGCGCGCGCGAAAACGATGCCGCCCTTCCTTCGGCTCGCCGCCGGCCTGTCCGCCCGCCGGGTCGGCGCCGCCGGGAAATTCCTGCTCACCGCCCTCCGCTCCGCCGAACTGCTCTTCCATCGACTCCGGATCGGCGCCTTCCTCCAGTTTGCGCACAACCTCCTCCATCTCGCCGTCGATCTTTTCCCCGGTCAGCTCGGCCATGCGACGCATCATCCGGCCCATTGCGCGCGGATCGTTTTCATCGACGTTGGCGAACTCGCCCTCCATCGCCTTCATCGCCGCCTCCATCCGCGGGTCGTCCGCCTCGGCCGCGCCGCCCGCCGCCTCGCCGCCGGTGTCGGACTTTCCGCGCTTGGTCGAACCGGTGACGGCGAAATTCGATACCAGTTTTTCCAGGCGAAAGGCGGGGTTGTCGGGACATTTCGGAATTGTCCGGCCCTGCGCGAGCGTTTTGGCGAAGAACTGATAAATGCGATGATTGTCCGGGCAGTAAAATTCGTAAATGGGCATGGCGCGAACAGCTAATCGCCCGGCGGCGGCTTGGCAAGTTGATGACCGCGCTGGACGCGGGCGATTCGCCCGCCGGCGTTGAGCTGGTCGAGCACCTGCGTCAGGCGGCGGCGCCTTTCGTCCTCCCGCTGGGTGAACATCTCCAATTGCTCCGGGCCGTCCTCCACTCCCGACAATCGCACGCTCACCAGCCGCAGCGGCCGGCGTTTTTTCCAGGCGCCGCGCAGGAGCGGCGCCATCAGCGGATAAAACGGTGTTTCCATATCCGTGGCCGATTCCAGGCTCTGGCCGTGCGATTCCTGCGAAAAATCCGGATAGCGCACCTTGATCGTGACCGTGCGCACCCGTTTCCGGTCAGCCCGGACCTTCGGCATCAGCTCGTCGAGCATGCGTTTCGCCACCCGCTCAATCTCGGAAAAATCGCCGATATCCGCGCCAAACGTCTCCTGCTGCGAATAGCTCTTGGCATCCTCCGCCTCCGTCTCGACCGGCCGGTCGTCCTCTCCCCGCGCCAGCGCCACCAGGCCGCGCCAGCCGTCGCCGATGATCGCCTGCAGCTCTGCCTCGCTTCGCGCCAGCAAATCGCTCACCAGCACCAAACCTTGCTGGGCCAGCGCTGCCTCGGTTTTCGGTCCGATTCCCGGCATCTTTCCCAGCGCCAGCGGGGCAAGAAACGCCGCCTCCGTCCCGGGCGGGACGACGACGAATCCGCGCGGCTTGCGCAGCTTCGAGGCGATCTGGGCCACCAGCTTGTTCGCCGCCAGTCCGAACGAGACCGGAATTTGCAACTCGTCCCAGAGGCGCCGTTGCAGACGATGCACCGCGGACTCGACCTCGGCTGTGCTCCTGAACCCGCACGGCCCGAGATCAAGGTAGCCCTCGTCGATGGAATTGCGCTGCACCAACGGTGTGAGCGTCTCGCACAAATCGAACATCTGCCGCGAAACGCGGCCATACAGGCCCGCCGTGTGCGGAATCAAAATCAGCTCCGGGCAGACCCGCCGCGCCCGCGCCGTCGGCATTGGGGTATAAACGCCCCGCGCCCGCGCCTCATAGCTCGCCGAGGAAATGATGCCCCGCTCCCGCCCGCCCACCGCGCAAATCGCTCCCCGCAGCGAAGGATCGCGCGCCTGCTCGCACGACACGAAAAACGCGTCGGCGTCGAGGTGCACGATGACCGGAATCCCAGGCGGGCTCACCGGTCCACCATGGGCACCGCGCCACCGCCATGCAAAC
>DASRHD010000300.1:0-2240 GCA_035650695.1 Opitutaceae bacterium | reverse complement strand
GTGCGTCCGTCGATTGTGACGGTCTGGTTGCCGCCGGCGATATTGTCGGCCACGGTCTTGGCGTCGTCGATCTGAGCGCGCATCTGGTCGAAATAAACGACCTCGAGATTGGTGCCATGCGTGATCGTGCCCGTGGTCGGCGCAAGCTGGCCGAGCAGGAGTTTGATCAGGGTCGACTTGCCCGCGCCGTTGGGACCGATGATTCCGATCTTGTCGCCACGGGTGAGCGTGGTTGTGAAATCACGCACGAGCACCGGACCACCGGCGTAGGCAAACGACATATTTTCCACGTCGATGACTTTCACGCCGGAACGTTCGGCCTCGGCGAGGCGGAGGGTGACGTTGCCGGTGCGTTCCCGGCGGGCGGCGCGCTCGGCGCGCATCTTCATGAGCGCATGGATGCGGCCCTGGGCGCGGGAGCGCTGGGCCCGCACGCCTTTGCGGATCCAGATTTCCTCCTGCGCGAGTTTTTTGTCAAAGGCGGCCTGCTGCTTTTCCTCCGCAGCAATGACCTCCTCCTTGCGGACGAGATAGGTGTCGTAATCGCAGGCCCAGCTGGCGAGCCGGCCGCGGTCGAGCTCGACGATGCGGGTGGCGAGCCGGCGCAGGAAGGCACGGTCGTGGGTTACGAAAAAGAGCGTGATTTTTTCCGTGAGTAGAAATTCCTCCAGCCAGAGGATCGATTCGAGGTCGAGATGGTTGGTCGGCTCGTCGAGGAGCAGCAGGTCGGGCTGGCCGGCGAGGGCACGGCCGAGCAGAGCACGGCGCTTCAATCCGCCCGAAAGCTCGGCGAATTCGATCTGAGACGGAAGCTGCAGGTGGTCGAGAAGGTTGTGCACGCGAACATCGCGCTCCCATTCCTCCTCGTGTTCGCCCTGCGGACGGAGCCCGGACGTCACGATGTCGATCACCGTGCCGTTTATATCCGCCGGCACCTCCTGGGTGAGCCGGGTGAAAACGGCGCCGGGCTGGCGGAAAACATCGCCAGTGTCGGGCTTCATCTCGCCCGCGATGACGCGCATGAGGGTGGATTTGCCCGCGCCGTTGCGCCCGAGCAGGCAGACGCGCTCACCGCGGTCGACCTGGAAATTGACCTTGTCCAGGATGGCCGGGCCGCCGAAGCAGAGGTTCACGTCGAGCAGGCTGAAAAGCGACATAAGCGGCCCAACGTGGACCGCCCGGCCGCCACATGCAACCCCGCACCGCGACATGAAGCCCGGTTCAACCGAGTATTTTCAGAAACTCCGCCTCATCGATCACGGGCACACCGAGCGACTTGGCCTTATCGAGCTTCGAGCCCGGATCGGCGCCGGCCAGCACATAGCTGGTTTTCTTGCTCACGCTGCCGGTGACCTTTCCGCCCGCCGCCTCGATCCGCGCCGTCGCCTCCTCGCGGGTGAGTGACGGCAGCGTGCCGGTGAGGACGAAGGTCTTTTCCGCCAGCGCCGTGCTCGTCGGCGCGCGTCGCGCCGGAGGCGTCGGGTTGACGCCGAGGGCGAGCAGTTCGCTTACCAGCGCGCGGTTCCGCGGATCGTTGAAGTGCTCGATGATGGCCAGGGCCATGGTTTCACCGATGCCTTCGATCAGGCTCTGCCCTTTCTCGCCGATAAAATCGTCGAATTTGGCGTGAGCCAGGGCATCGAGGCCGCCGAATTTGCCCGCCAGGTCCTTGGCCGCGGCCGCGCCCACGTGCGTGATGCCGAGGCCGTGAATGAAGCGCCAGAGCTCAGCCGTCTTGCTCCGCTCGATCGCGGAGAGGAGATTGTCGGTCGATTTCTCGACGCTTTTGCCGAGGGTGAGCAGATCGTGGCGCCGCGCCGGCAGCCGGTAGATGTCGGCCGCGCTCCTCACCCAGCCCTTCTCCACCAATGTGTCGACCATTGCCTCGCCCAAGCCTTCGATGTCGACGCAGGCCTTGGAGGCGAAATGCCGCACCCGCCGGCGCACCTGCACCGGGCAGTCGTAGTTCGGGCAGCGCAGCGCCACCTCGCCCTCGAGTTGGACCACCGCGGTGCCGCAGGCCGGACATTTCTGTGGAAAAACGAACGGCTTGCACTCCGGCGCGCGGCGTCCGGTGTTCACTCCCACGACCGCGGGGATGACTTCGCCCGCTTTTTCGACGTAAACGAAGTCGCCCACCCGGATGTCCTTGCGCGCAATTTCGTCGCGGTTGTGCAGGGTGGCGCGCGACACGGTCGTGCCGGCGAGAATGACCGGCGCAAGCTCCGCCACGGGTGTGA
>DASRHD010000299.1:0-9293 GCA_035650695.1 Opitutaceae bacterium | reverse complement strand
GTTTGCATTCTCAGCGCCGAGCTACTCGCCCGTCAGACCGACACGTCCGATCTCCTGGTGCGTGCGCAACTGCAGGCCTGCATCATCGCCTGTCAATTTTGTGCCGAGGAATGCATGCTCCATGCCGCGCGGCTCCAGCCGTGCCGGATTTGTGCCGAGGTCTGCCGGCAGTGCAGTGAAAGCTGCCACCATCTGCTGGAAGGAACGAGTCTGGCGGCCGCCGACGTTTATGGTCCCGATTTCGAGGATTACACTCATCCCTTCGACAATCCCGGCTTGTAATCGCCGGTTTGGGCGATGCCGGCTTAATTCATTAACCGCCGCGCCAGGCTCACCAGCTCTGTAGCGAGCGCCTGGGCCGATTTTCGGGCGTGCTCATCCTTCAGGCCACCCTGCTCATCGAACGCTTGGTGCGCCCGCGGGAGGGTGCATAGCAGCGGCACAATATGGCAACCCAGCTTGGTCAGAAGCTGGTGCGCGAGCAATTGTGAGCGCAGGCCGCCAAAAGCGCCGGGCGAGGCGGAGACGACGGCCGCGACCTTGCCGACGAACGGATTGGCCTCGTCGCGGGTCATCCAATCGAGCGTGTTTTTGAGCAGGGGTGTGATGAAGCCGTTGTATTCGGGCGAGGCGACGAGCAGCGCGTGGTGTTGCGAGACGAGTTGAATCAGCTTTTTGGCATTTTCCGGAAGACCCTCTTCGTCCTCGAGATCTCCGTGATAAATCGGCAACGGATAATCGGTCAGGTCGATCAGCGTGACCTCGGCGCCGGCCTCGCGTGCCGCCGCGGCGGTGACGGCGAGAAATTTTTTGTTCAGCGAATCGCGCCGGGCGCTGCCGGAAAAAGCGAGTATTTTGGGCGCGTCGGACATGCGGCAGCAAAATCAGTCCAACGCTTTCAGCAAGCGCTCCAGCTCAGCGCGCTTTGCCTGGAGTTCCGCCAGTTGTTTTTTTGCCCCCTCAATGACGGCGGGCGGCGCCTTGTCGGTAAACGCCTTGTTGGCGAGCCGCGCCTCGGTGGCGGCGATGTGCTTTTCCAGCGCGGCCTGCTCCTTGGCGAGCCGCTGCTTTTCAGCCGCGGCGTCGACCGTTCCCTTGATTTCGAGGTAAAGCGTGCCGGCGGCGGTGACGATGGCCGGACAATTTTCCGGCGCCTGGCCAACGACGCGAAACGCCTTGGCGCCCATCAGACGGAGGAGCCGCGCCACGTCTTCAACCTCGACGAGATTCGTCGCAGCGGTGTTAAGCAGATAATACGTCAGGTCGGAGCGCGCCGCCAGGCCGGCGCTGGCCTTGAGCTGGCGGGCGGAGGAGACCAGCTCCTTGAGCAGGCTGACGCGGAGGGTTTTCGCCGGATCGAGCCGCACGCCACGGTTCTCCAGCGCGGCCGCCAGCTGCGAGGAGTCCTCCAGCCGCGCGTCACGCATGAGAAAAGTGTCAGCCGTGCCGTAGCCGAGTAGCTGCCAGAGCTCCTCGGTGATGAAGGGAATGAAGGGATGGAGCAGCAGCAGCGTCTGGCGCAGGACGAGATCCTGGATGGCGAGGCAGTTTGCCCTCGTCTCATCGGACTGGAGCTTCGCCTTCGAGACCTCGACGTACCAATCGCAAAAATCGTTCCAGAAAAATCCATAGAGCGCCTGGATGCCGGCGCTGAATTCAAATTCGCGAAAACATTTTTCGAGGTCGCGGGTGGTTGCGAGGATCCGGTCGAGGATGGCGTGGTCGTCGGCGTCGAACTTCGCGGCATCGAGCCGGGCGGCGATGGCGGCGAGCGAGGCATTGTCACCGGCCGGGCCGCTCAGCTGCCTAAAACGGCAGGCGTTCCAGAGCTTGTTGCAGAAATTTTTTCCAAATTCAATCCGGTCCTCGACAAAGCGGATGTCCTGGCCCTGCGGCGCGATCGAGATGATGCCGAAGCGCAGCCCGTCGGCGCCGTATTTGTCGATCAGATCAAGCGGGTCGGGCGAATTGCCGAGTGATTTCGACATCTTGCGACCGAGGTGGTCGCGGATGATGCCGGTGAAGTAAACATTGCGGAACGGAATCCGTTTTTCCAACGGCGCGCCCGGTCGGGCAAATTCCAGCCCGGCCATGATCATGCGCGCAACCCAGAAGAAGATGATGTCCGGTCCGGTGACGAGCGTGGTTGTGGGGTAGAAATAATCGAAGCCGGCTTTTTTCATCTCCGTCTCGTCCGGCCAGCCCATGGTGGCGAGCGGCCAGAGCCACGACGATGCCCAGGTGTCGAGCACATCGTCTTCCTGGAACCAGTTTTCCTTGTCGGCCGGACCGTCGAACGAAACGTGGACCTTGGCCGGATCCTTCAAGTCGGCCTCGGTCAGTTTCTCCTTGTTCAGGCCCTTGCGGTACCAGACAGGAATGCGGTGGCCCCACCAAAGCTGGCGGCTGATGCACCAGTCCTGGATGTTTTCCAGCCAGTGGAGATAGACCTTGCTCCACCGCTCGGGGAAAAACTTGATGTGGCCGTCGCGCACCGCGGCCTTGGCTTCCTCGACGCGCGGATATTTCAACCACCACTGCCAGGTCAGGCGCGGCTCGATCGGCACGTCGGCGCGCTCGGAATAACCGACGTTGTTTTGATAAGCCTCCTCGCCGACCAGCGCGCCGGATTCCTTCAAAAGCTCGGCGGCTTTCTTGCGGCCGGCAAAACGGTCGAGTCCGGCGAGTCCGGGACCGGCCAGCTCGTTGAGCGTGCCGTCGGCGTTGAGGACGTCGATGACCGGCAGGTGGTGGCGGGCGCCGACCTCGAAGTCGACCTTGTCGTGCGCCGGCGTGATCTTGAGCGCGCCGGAGCCAAACTCGCGGTCCACCGCGGTATCGGCGACGACGGGAATTTGGGCGCGGTTAAGCGGCCGCCAGACGGATTTGCCGATCAGGCCGGCATAGCGCGGATCGTCCGGATGGACGGCCAGGGCGACGTCACCCGGAATGGTCTCGGGCCGGGTGGTCTTGACGGAAATGAACTCGCCCGGCCGGTCGACGATTTCATAGCGCACCTGCCAGAGCGTGCCGTTGACCGGCTTCATGATGACCTCTTCGTCGGACAAGGCGGTCTGCGAGGCGGGGCACCAGTTGACCAGGCGCTTGCCGCGGTAGATGTGGCCCTTACGGAAAAGATCGACAAAAACGGCGAGGACGGCGCGGGAATACGCCGGATCCATGGTGAAATGGGTCCGATCCCAGTCGCAGGAGGCGCCGAGCCGCCGCAGCTGCTCGAGAATGATTCCGCCCTTTTCGTGGCGCCAGTCCCAGACCTTTTCGACGAACTTTTCCCGTCCGAAATCGTGGCGGGTTTTCTTCTGTTTGCGCAGCTCGCGTTCGACCACCGTTTGGGTGGCGATGCCGGCGTGGTCCGTGCCGGGGATCCAGAGCGCGGCGCGGCCCTCGAGGCGGGCGCGGCGGACGAGGATGTCCTGAAGGGTGTTGTTCAGGACGTGGCCCATGGTGAGAACGCCGGTGACGTTGGGCGGCGGAATGACGATGCAGTACGGCTGCCGGTCCGCGGCCGGCCGGCCGGCGAAGGCGTGCGCGGCCTGCCAGGCGGCGTACCATTTCTTTTCGACGTCGCGGGGTTCGTAGCTCTTGGAAATCTCGGCCATGGGCGGAAGGAACCGCCGAAACAACCAGCGCGGCGGCGGCGACGCAAGCGGTTTAGAATAGAGGGCAAGCCAGCAAACCAGCTGTAGGCTTCAGGGCTGCCTCGCTATTCTTCGGTCTGGTCGCGACGGCCTAGCTGCCGGACAAACTCCGCGATTTCTCTTCCGAGTACGTGCCAATAGCAGCTCAGGAAAAGATTGACCCCAGCCGCCTCGGCTTCGGGCCGGATCGCCTCGTAAGCGGAGACCATGATTATTGGGACTGACGAACCCCTTTTGCGTATCGCCGTAACGAGTTCGATGCCGTTAATTGGATGCATACTGTGGTCTGTGATCACAACATCCACCGGGTTGCGCTCGAAAAAATCCAATGCCTCCTTGCCGGAATGACATTCATATATGCTGGCATGAGAGAACTCGGTATGAAGGGAATTCACCATGAGTTCCCTCTTAAATGCATCGTCATCCACCACCAGAAAATGAAGTGGCCGTTGCATGATATGCCGCTAGACAATTTTTGGCTGGTTTGTTCCGCCCTCTTTTTAAAGACAAAGTGCCCGTATCCCGGCCGCACTTCGTTCCAATCGCGCCATCATTGAGATGTGCGAAACTTATTGATGCTATGTGGATTCCTTATACAAAATCCTTCTTCCGGTCTGTGCCCCAAGGCCATTTAAATAATCTTTCGGCTGCGGGTTGGCTTCGCGACATCTGAAGCGCCATTGAGGGTAAAATCAACCGGTTCCAGACGGGAAACCGGGCTCGGCTGCGCCGCCCCATTTGACGGCGGGCCGGCGGTGAGGAATGTCTCGGCCCGCGCATCGAATCCCCTCGCCCGGCGCAAATTTTGCCTCCACTTTTTCCCACCCGATGACCGGACGCCTCCAGCACCATGCGCGCGAACGCCTGAACTTCATCGGCGAGATCCCGGCGGCCAAGCGGCTCGCCGCCTGCAAGACGTTTCTCCGGCTGGAAAGCGCCATGATCCGGATGCGCCACGACGCCGGCGAATCAGGCCTGAAAGTGGCGCAGTCGCGCGCCGCCATGATCGACGAACTGCTGGCTCATCTCTCCGATTACGCCACCAATGCCTACATGCGGGCACATGGCCAGCTGCCGGCACCGGTCAGCCTGATTGCGCTGGGCGGTTATGGCCGGCATGAGCTCTGTCCGCTCAGCGATATCGACGTGATGTTCCTTTTCCCGAGCAAGACCAAGCCGGCTGCGCTCAAACCGCTGCAGGAGGCCCTGACCCTGGACATCCTTTACATCCTGTGGGATTGCGGCCTGAAAGTCGGCCATTCGAGCCGGACGATCGATGAGACGTTCGCCGAGGCGCGCAAGGACATCCAGACAAAGACCGCGCTGCTCGAGTCGCGGCTCATCGCCGGCTCGCCCATGCTGTTCGACAGTTTTGCCAAGACCTACCGGGTCTTTTACCTGACAGACAACCCCAAGGCCTATATCGAGGCCCGGCTGCTCGACCAGGCGGCGCGGCGCGCGAAGTACGGCGACACGGTTTTTCTCCAGGAACCCGACGTGAAAAATGGCGTGGGCGGCCTGCGCGATTATCAAAATGCGCTCTGGATGTCGCGGGTGAAGCTCGGCATCACCGAGCTGGCCGAGCTCGCCACCCAGAATTTCCTGAAGCGAAACGAGCTGCGCGACTTCCAGCGTTCTTATGATTTTCTCCTCCGGGTGCGCAACGAGCTGCACTATTTGAGCAAGCGGCCGACCGACCTGCTTGACCTCGCTACACAGCCGCGGCTCGCGCTCAACCTCGGCTACACCCATCACAACGTGCTCGGCCGGGTCGAGCAATTCATGCATGATTATTATCAGAGCGCGCAGACGGTCTACCGGATTTCAAAGATCATCGAGAAACGCCTGGCCCTGACGGTGGCCGCGCCGGAAGGCGCCGGCGCGTCGTTCCGCGAAGCCCTGCGCGCCCGCCGGCACGACCGGGCCAAACGGCTCGACGGCTTTGTCGTCCGCGGCCACGAACTGGCGGCCGAAAACGACCGGATTTTCCAGGACGATCCGGTGCGCATCATCCGTCTCTTCCGCCATTGCCAGCAGCTTTCCTGCACCCCGGATTTTGCGCTGCAGACGCTCATCCGCGAATCCCTCCCGCTGATCAACCGGCGCGTCCTGCACTCCCCGGACGCCAATCTCAGCTTTCGCACCATCCTGGAGGAGGCGGGCGGGGTCTTCCCCATTCTCAATTCCATGCATGAACTGGGCGTCCTCGGCCGCTTCATTCCGGAATTCGCCGCCCTCACCTGCCTGGTGCAGCATGAATTTTACCATCGTTACACCGCTGACACGCACACCCTCAATGCCATCCGCGAGCTCGACCGCATCTTTACCGAGGCCGAACCGATCACGCTGAAATACCGGGAGGAGCTGCACCAGACCAGCAGCCCGACCCTGCTCTACCTCATCCTGCTGCTGCATGACATTGGCAAGGCCCGCGGCATCGAGGGTCACAGCGAAAGCGGGGTGCAGATCGCTCTCCCCCTCCTCGACCGGCTCCAGGTACCCCCGGAAAGTCGTGAGGTGGTTTCCTTTGTTATAAAAAATCATCTCATTATGGCACGATTTTGGCAGAGGCGGGATGTGGATGACCCGAAAACCGCTGCCGCTTTTGCTGAATTGGTGGACGATGCCGAGAAGCTTCGCTATCTCTACGTCCATACGTTTTGCGATGCCCGCGGGACGGCCGCCAGCCTCTGGAACAGTTACAAAGATACCCTTCACACCAATCTCTTTCGGGCTACACTTGACCGCCTGACCCTGGGCGACGAAATTGTCACCCGTTACCTCGAGCGTAAGCAAATGATTCAGCAAGAACTCATCCAGAAAAAGATCCCCGGCATCAGCACGGACGAGATCACGGCGCATTTCAACCTGCTGCCGGAACGTTACTTCATTCATACCGACGCCGCCGAGATCGCCCTTCACATCCAGATGGTCAACCGCCTCCTCCGGTCGATCACCGAGGCTGATTCCGTCAATACCCTGCGGCCGATCATCGATTGGAAGGACGACCTCAACCGCAGTCTCACCGTGGTCAACGTCGTGACCTGGGACCGGGCCGGGCTGTTTTACAAGCTGGCCGGCGCCTTCAGCGTCGCCGGGCTGAACATTCTCGGCGCCAAGGTGCTTTCGCGCGCCGATCACATCGCCATCGACACGTTTTACGTCGTCGAGCCCGGCCGCGGGGTGGTGCAGAATCAGGGGGCGATGGACGCCTTTGCCCGCAATGTCGAGGCGGCGCTGGTCCAAAACAAGGACCTTTATCCGGAGATCGTCGCCCAAGCCAAAAAAATCTCGGCCAACCGCCTGGGCGGGGCCGACCCGGCGCCGCTGCAAGCTTCGTTCCCGCCCACGGTCGACGTTTACCATGAGCTTTCCATGCAGCGTACGATCGTCGAGGTCCAGGCTCACGATCAGATCGGCCTTCTCTACCGCCTGGCCAAGGCGATCTACGATCATGGTTTCGACATCACCTTTGCCCGCATCGGCACGGAACGCGGCGTGGCGATCGATACGTTTTACATCGAAAGCGCCAACCATGAGCCGACCGAGGATGCCGGCCGTCTGCATGCGCTGCGGGACGAACTGATGAAAATCATCGTCCCGGCTGCCGTCCCGGACCCGGTCGCCGCCAAATAATCCGGAATGGATTTCGGATCGCGGAATGTGCCCCGGCCGCTCATGCTCCGCGGAGTGAACTTCCTTCCACTCCGGCCAAACGCAGCAGGGCTGCGGCCGGCCTTTTGCCGCTGAGCAAACCATGGACACGGCCGGCCATCCTTCCGCCCCGCATAATCCGCGTTCCACCCTCGGAACGCTCCACTATATCAGTTCGCTCCTCGGTAAAAATGTCGAGGCCGGCGCCGCGCCGCAGCTGATCCTGGCCGAAATCATCGCATTCTTCAACGCCTCCAGCGGGTCCCTCGCCTTGCTTAATCCCGATAGCGGTTACCTCGAGATCGAGGTCCAGCAGGGGCTGCCTGACGATTCCGACGAGGTTCCGCTTCGTCCCGGCCAAGGCATCACCGGCTGGGTGGCGTTCCATGGCCGGCCCCAATTGGTGGCTGATGTCTCGCTCGATCCGCGCTACGTCCGCGTCCGCCCGACGGTACGGAGCGAAATGGCCGCGCCGATGATCGAGGACGAGAGCGGCCAGATCCTCGGCGTAATCAATCTCGACAGCGACATGCCGGCGGCTTTCTCCGCCGCCGATCTCGACCAGCTGGTTCGCTTCACCGCCGAAGCCACCGCCGTGCTGCAGCGCCTCTGGCAGCTCCATCAGCTCAAAGGCAAGGCCCGCCAGCTGGAAACGCTTCTCACCATCGGCCAGTCCCTCGTCACCAAACTTGAGCAGCAGGAGCTTCTCGAAACCGTGGCAAACGAGACGCGGCACATCACCCAGACCCGCGCCTGCGCCCTCTATCTGCATGATTCCTCGCGGAAAACGGTCCGCCTCGCCGCCCTTTCCGGCGCGGCTGCGGCCGTCTCCCCCGGGCAAAACCCGTCCGACGAGCTGCCGGCCGATTCCTGCCTGGTCAACTCCGCCCTCGTCACCCGAAAACAGGTTGAGTTCGCCAATGTCCAGTCGCCCGACCTTTTCGACGTCGTCGACCTGCCGCGCGATGCCCAGCTCCGCTCCGTCCTGATCACGCCCATGCTGGTGGAAGGCGATGTCCTGGGCGCGCTCGCGATCTTCACCGAACAACCTCATCGTTTCAACAATGACGAGCGCCGCCTCACCGCCGCCCTCACCAGCCTCGCCGCGGTGGCGCTGCAAAACTCCCGCCTCTATGGCCGGGTTTTCCGCAGCGAGGAGTCGCTGCGGAAAAACGAACAGCTCACCACCCTCGGCCTGCTTGCGGCGGAGATTGCCCATGAGATCCGCAATCCGCTCACCGTGATCAAGCTCCTCTTTGGCGCGCTCGGCCTCGAGTTTGCCGACAACGACCCGCGCCGCACCGACGAGCGCCTCATCCGCGAAAAACTCGATCAGCTAGAGGGCATCGTCATGCGCGTGCTCAACTTCGCCAAGGCGCCGTCCTCCCTCCACTCGCGCTGGTCCGTGACCGACATCGTCACCGACACGCTCATGCTCATTCGCTTCAAGTTCGCCCAGAGCAAGATCCACCTCGTCTTCGAGCCGCCACCGCAACCGTTGATCGTTGACGTGCACAAGGGCCAGCTCCAGCAGGTGCTGCTCAATCTCCTGCTCAACTCCACCCAGGCCATGCCGGCCGGCGGCGTCATCACCTTGCGCTGCAACGGCGATGCCCACCATGCCTTGATTGATGTCAGCGACACCGGCGGCGGCATTCCCGAGGATATCCGCGAACACATCTTCGACTCGTTTCTCTCCGGCCGTCCCGGCGGCACCGGTCTCGGCCTCGCCATCGCCAAGCGCATCATGCTCAGCCACGGCGGCGACATCGCGCTCGTCGCCACCAGCCCCGCCGGCACCACCCTCCGACTCACCCTGCCCCTGGCAAAAAACTGACTCTCATGCCCGAAAACCCACCCGTCCCCGGACAACGCCAGCGCGTCCTGCTCATCATTTTCGCCGTCGTGCTCTTTGCCAGCGCGCTTTTCGTGGCCTTCGCCTTGAAAAAACTGCCCATACCCCTGCGCGCCATGATCGCT